>JBBRIK010000290.1:0-6720 GCA_038221045.1 Gemmatales bacterium | reverse complement strand
TGCCCAACTGCGCCCGCATCATGGACAAGGTGACCGTCGTTCGCTCCATGACGCATCCCCATCCCATTCACGGCGTGGCCTTCGCGACGACAGGCATCGAGAACATCGACGTGGGCATGGAGTTGAGTCCGCGCGATGGCCGGCACTGGCCCTTCATCGGGTCTGTGGTCGATTTCGTCCAGCGCCAGAAAGCTCACTCCCGGCCGCGCGAAGTGCCGACCAACCTCGCGCTGCCCTGGCCGTTCAGTTCGCGCCGAGTCGGCGAGGTGCCGCGGGCCGGCCCCTATGCCGCCTTCCTCGGTGGTGCCTATAACCCGATCTGGACCGAGTTCAAGGGGACGGCCACCCGTTCGATCCTCAAGACGCTGCAAGATCAGAAGTACGACGGCGGCGAACCGTACATGGGCATCACCCCGGACAGCCGCTTCGAGTTGGCGGCCTCCTCCGATGCCAAGGGCGACGTCACCCTCGATCGCCTTGATCGCCGCCGATCGTTGCTGCAACAACTCGAAGACGCCCACCGGGCTGCTGATTCGCGTCCTCAAGCAGCAGACCGCTATCGCGAGATGGCTCACATGCTTCTCGGGTCGCGCAAATTGCGCGAGGCGCTCGATATCGGCCGCGAGTCGGGCAAGGTGCGCGAGACGTATGGCCAAACGCTCTTCGGGCAGGGCTGCCTCGCGGCGCGGCGGTTGGTCGAAGCGGGATCGCGCTTCGTCACGGTCTTCTGGGACGAGTTCGGCCTGGCCGGCTCGGGCTGGGACACTCACTGGGACCACTACAACCGCATGACGAAGGAACTGTGTCCCGGCTTCGATCGCGCCCTGTTCGGTCTCTTGACGGACCTCGATCAGCGCGGCCGGCTCGACGAGACGCTGGTGATGGTCCTGAGCGAACATGGCCGAACGCCGCAGATCAACAGTGCCAAGGGGGGCGGACGCGATCACTGGTCGCAGGCTTACAGCGTCGTCCTCGCCGGCGGCGGCATCGCTCGTGGAAAAGTGGTGGGTCGGACAGACAAGATCGCGGGAACCGTGGCCGAGCGCCCGGTGTCGCCGAAGGACGTGCTGGCGACGGCGTATCATCTGCTGGGCATCGATCCCGAGACGAAGTTGGCGGATCGCACCGGCAGGCCGATGCCGTTGATCCCGAGTGGACAGGTCGTCCCGGAAGTGCTGGCCTGAAGCGGTCTTAGAGGAGCGGCACTCGGCTTTGGGCCATCATCTCTTCTCGCAGTCCCGCGAAGTGTGCCTGCGCTTCCTCCGGTTTGGCCGAGCCGCAACTCCCACATCCGCCGGAGCCGCAGTCGCCACAACCACCGCCTGAACCACAACTGCCGCAACTGTGTTCGCTCTTGCGCTCGCTCGTCAGGTCCTCAACGAGAAGGTGGACCGCGAACCTCGTCGAGAGGCCGCTGACAAGAGGACGGACGTCGCACTCGGTGGAGCGAACGAAGTGCAGGGCGGCATGTTCTCCGTCGAGGAGCATTTCCGCATCGAGGACCACGAGCGGCAACCCCAGCGATTCCGTTTGCTTCCGTGCCTCGTCGCAGAGTTGGGCCGCCCGTTCCCGCATCGTCGCCGCCACGAGGTCGTCCTCGCCGGTGGTCAAGCGCAACAGCGTTCCGACGGTGGTATTGGGAAGGTATTGAGCGTGACCGGGCGTCGCGTCGCGCAGCACCTCGCCGAGTTCGACGCCGCGATGCGTGCGGATCACCACACGATCGCCGCGCCGGCACTTCAGCAGGCGAGCCGGGCGGAAGCGGCCGAAATCGCCGAGTGCGCCATAGGCAATGAGGTATTCGTGGTCCATCTCAGGCTTTTGCTCGCGGGCTGATTTCGATCAGTCGATTCCAAGGAATTCACGCATGTAGCGGTCGTATTCTTCCTGACCGCGTTCGGTGCTGAGGTCCAGCCGCAGTTCGTTGATGACCTTGATGCTCTGATTCTTCCGCCAATCTTCCCAGCAGCCGGCGCAGATGCGCTCGAAGATCTTGCGTCCGAGTTCGTCGTTGAACGGCGGGCGAGCGAGTTGGTGCGCCTGTCGTCCCTGGCCGCACATCATACGCTGACAGCGAAACCCGCCGACGCCTTCGACGCCGGGTTTCATGTTGGGATCGGCCGAGGGCGTTCCCTTCTCTGCGGACGCCGGCGCGGCCTCGCCGAGTTGCACCAGCATCTGGCTCATGGCGTCGCGCGGCATGCGGTCGCCCCGTTCGTCCGCAACCTGGAATCCCGTGCTCAAGACCTGAATGGCCTCATCGCGTCGTTCCAGCGTCAGCAGGGTCTGAGCCAGGAGTTGATAGACCTTGGAAAACTGCGGGCTCAGTTCGAGCGTCCGCCGATAGGATTGGACCGCGTCCTCATGCTGTCCCGCTTCGGAGAGCAACTGCCCAAGGCGATAGTGGCCCAACTCGTTGTCGGGATCGTCCTGGGCCATCTTGCGAAACTGCGTGATCCGGTCTTGAAGTTGACTCATATCTCAAATCCTTTAGCTATCAGCTTTCAGTTGTCAGCTATCAGCTACCGAACCGGAGACGGACTCGTCCCTTCCGGTTCAGGAATGTTTTAAGCTGATAGCTGATAACTGACAGCTAATAGTCATTTCAGTTCCTGAACAGCGACGTCGAACGTCTGTGAGGTCTTCTTTTTGTTGACCTCGTCCATGGCCTCCAATTCGACGGTGAACTTGCCGGGGCGGTTGAGATAGAGAAGGAAATTGGCCGGGATCATCTTGTAGTTCTCCGGCGCGTCCTTGATCGTGCCGCCTGCGTCTTTGCCCAGCACCGGCTTGCCGCTCTCCAGCACCCGCATCTTGAAAGTGATGTTCGGCAGCTTGTTCGCCTTCTCACGCTCGAAGCCGGTCACGAAGAAACTGACGACAAGACGCTGTCCCGGCACGCACAAAGGTGGGGCCGGCAGCGCACCCGCCTCGTCAAAACTCAGCCCCACGCGCACCAGAGCGAAGGCCGTCGGCAGCACCTCGAACTTCTTGGTGAACGACGTCTCCTTCTTGGTCGCGTTATCCTTGACGAGCGCGGTCAGCGTATACTCACCGGCCGGCGTTTCGGGAGTGGTCTGGGCCGCCACGAAGCCGGGGACGCGGGTCCCGCCCAGCGAATTGATGATCTCCTGCGGCTGCAACTCCTCCTTGTAGAGCGTCTTGCCCTCCTTGTTCTTCCACTCCATGCCGACGCTGTACTTCACCCGGCCATCTTCGCCGACCTTGAGGTTCTCGATATCGAAGCAGTAGAACAGCGCGTCGCCCGGAATCAGTTTCGGGGCGTCCGCGTCCTTCCGCGGCGCGCCGAGAATGCCCATCGTTGGGCGCGCGTTGGTCAGCGTCAGGTCGCCCCCCTGCTCGGGTGCATAGGACAAGGCAGCCGTCATCACGAGCGCTGTCCACATAGCAGGTCGTTCCTCTCGTTAACTGGAGTGGCAAAGTAGAGACAAGCCTCTCCTCTCATTGTGAGGCTTCGTCCCATCCTGTGCCAGTGGAAAAGCCAGGAGGCCGCTTGCGGCTTGGCAGGCAGCCCGCCAAGCCGCAAGCGGCGCTCTTTAGAAATTCATGGCCGCGCGGACGATGTCCGCCGCCGTCAGTCCATACTTCTGCAGCAGCCCCTCCGGCGTTCCCGACTCGGCAAACGTGTCCTTCAGAGCTACGAAGCGCACCGGCACCGGATGCTGCTGCACGACGGACTGCGCCACCGCGCCGCAGAGTCCGCCATGTTGCAGATGCTCCTCCGCGACGACGATGCGGCCCGTCTCCTTCGCGGCGGCCAGCACGGCCGCATCGTCGATCGGCTTGACCGTGTGCATGTCGAGGACGCGGGCCTGAATGCCCTTGGCCGCCAGTTGCTCGGCCGCATCGAGCGCCGCCGCCACCATCAGACCATTCGCGATCAGCGTCATGTCCTTGCCGTCGCGCAGTTTCGTCGCCTTGCCCAGCTCAAAGGGCGTATCGTCGCCGTAGAGCAGCGGCACGTTGGGACGGCCCGCGCGCAGATAGGCCGGCGTGCGCATCGCTCCGAGTTGCTGGACTGCCTTCGTCATCGACACCTCGTCAGCCGGCACGACGACGGTGAAGCCCGGCAGCGAACACGCCAGGCTGACGTCCTCGATGCCCATTTGCGACGGGCCGTCCTCGCCGATGCTGATGCCGGCATGCGTGCCGACGACCTTGACGTCGAGGGCGGGGAAGGCGACCGACATGCGCAGTTGATCGTAGGCGTTGCACATCACGAAGGTCGCGAAGCTCGACACCCAGGCGCGCTTGCCGGACGAGGCCAGGCCGCTCGCGATGCTGACCATGTTCGACTCGGCGATGCCGACGTTGAAGAAGCGCTGCGGGAACTTCTTCGCGAAGAAGTCGGTGCGCGTCGAGTTGTGCACGTCGCCATCGACGACGACGATGTCGGTCAGTTGTTCGCCAAGTTTCGCGAGGGCCAGTCCGAACGCCTCGCGCGTCGATTTTCCCATTTTCATGGTGGAAGTCCTGTCTCCGGTCAGGCATCGAGCAGAGCAAGCGCCTTGGTCGCCTCGTCGGCGGTCAGCGGTTTACCGTGGTGATTGGGATCGCTCGAAAGGATTGTCTGGATCGGCCAGCCCTTGACCGTTTTCGACACGATGACGCTGGGCTTGCCCTTCGTCTCGACGGCCTTCTTGAAGGCGGCCATCACGGCCGCCATGTCGTTGCCGTTGATCTCCTGCGCATGCCAGCCGAACGCCTCCCAGCGCGGCGCGATGGGTCTCAGGTCGAGTACCTCGGCCGTCGAGCCGGTCTGCTGGTAGCCGTTCTGATCGACGATGGCGACGAGGTTGTCGAGCTTGAACTTCGAGGCTGCCATCGCGGCCTCCCAGACCTGTCCCTCGTCGATTTCGCCGTCGCCCATGAGGACGAAACTGCGCGAATCGAAGCCGTCGAGACGAGTGGCGAGACAGCAACCGATGCCGATCGACAGTCCCTGACCGAGCGAGCCGGTCGATGCCTCGACGCCGGCCAGGCGGCGGCGATTGGGATGTCCTTCGAGGGGGGAGCCGAGTTTGCGGAGCGTTTGCAGCTGCTCTACGGGAAAATAGCCGGCCTCGGCGAGGAGGGCATAAAGCAGCGGAGCAGCGTGGCCCTTGCTGAGGATGAAGCGGTCGCGCTGCGGCCAGCCGGGGTTCTTGGCGTCGTGGCGGAGGAACCCGCCGAAGTAGAGGGCGACGCCCACCTCGACGGCCGACAGCGAGCTGGTCGGATGGCCGGAGCCTGCCGTCGTCGTGCTGGTGATGATCTCTTTGCGGATGGTTCGCGCCCTGGCTTGCAGGTCAGCGAGGGCAGGCGTGCTGCTCGTCATCGTGTGTCTCCCGGTCACTGGGAACATCCGCAGTGAGGATATGGCGCGAGGGGAGACGCGAACAGTTCTCAGTCAGCTGCTCATCGAGGCGTCGAGCGAGCGGCCTTGACGCTTTGTTCCTGCGGAGGGCCGCCCGAGTTGGAAGGGGTAGAGAAGATCGGCCCCGAGAGCATTGTCCAGAGGGCGATAAGAGCCACCCAGCGGAAATCGATCATGACAACCTCCCTCACGAAGCAAAGCTCACACGAGGAAATGAAGTGCAAACGAGGGACCAAGGCGCGAGAAGGCTTGAGAATTGGCTCAAAAGACGAGGTTTCGCTTCTGACGTGTAAAGTGCGCTTAACAATCGGGTAATCGAGGCTTCATCGGAGAAACATCGCTTGCGATCGCGGCTCATAACTCAAAAACGCCGCTTTTGCTTGCTTAATATACGCCAGTTCACTTATGATGGGGCCGCCCAGGAATCAGCGCCTGGGCGACAGTGGGAGAAAGCATGGGCGGTTTCAAGGCGATCGGGCATCTCGATGCCGACTGTTTCTACATCTCGGCGGAGCGGGTTCGCAGTGCGTTCCTGCTCGGCAAGCCCGTCGGCGTCCTCGGCAATCAGGGAGCGTTCGTCATCGCCAAGAGCTACGAGATGAAGGCCCAGGGCGTCAAGACCGGCGAGCCGATCTGGGAAGCGCTCGAGAAATGTCCGCAGGGCGTCTATGTCAAGCGCGACTTTCGCTGGTACGAGGTACTCAGCCGCAAGATGCTCGAAGTCGTCCACGAGTTTTCGCCGCGCGTCGAGTATTACAGCATCGACGAATTCTTCTTCGAGGCGACGCCGCTCGATGGCCGAACGTTCCAGCAGACGGCGGAGTACATCCGCGACCGCATCTGGGAAGCGGTGCGCATTCCCGTCACCGTCGGCATCGCCCGGACCAAGACGTTGGCCAAGCTGATCTCGGACACGGCCAAGCCATTCGGCGCACTGGCGATCCTCGATTCGGAGATGGAGCGAGCGATGCTGGGGCGGACGCCGGTGACGGACGTGTGCGGCATCGCGTCCGGGCGGGCCGGCCGGCTGGCGGCCCACGGCATGACGACGGCTCTGGACATGGCCCTGGCCAATCGGCGCTTCATCCGCGATCTGTTGACCGTCGCCGGCGAGGCGCTCTGGTACGAGCTGAATGGCGAGCCGGTGATCCCTCTGTACACGAAACGTCCGCCGCACAAGATGCTCTCGCGCGGCGGCAACATCGGCAGGCCGACCGACGATCCAGACCGCGTCTGGGGCTGGGCGGTGCGGAGCCTGGAACGGCTGATCGAGGAGTTGGAGTATCATCGCGTGAAGACCAACCAGCTCGACGTCTACATCGTCTATCGCGACGGCCAATCGG
>JBBRIK010000289.1:0-6720 GCA_038221045.1 Gemmatales bacterium | reverse complement strand
GCTCGCCAGGTTACAGGCTGAGGCTACGAGGAAACCATCCCTTGATGCATTGGGATTCTTCCAGCCCCCTTCAGGGGGCTTTGGCAGATAGCCCGGTCCTTCAGGGCCGGGCGACCGTGCCGGACCTCTCCCAGGGCGATTCGAGCGAGTCCGCTCCTGGAGACATCAGGCGGGGCGGAAGCGTTGTGACCCAACGGCGAATGCCGCCGTCCAATCGGAGCGCGTCGGTCTCAGGAGACGTCCGGCGGGGTCGCCCGGCCCTGAAGGACCGGGCTATCTGCCAAAGCCCCCTGAAGGGGGCTGGAAGAGATAACAGGGTACAGGGGAAGGCTACCTCGGTCCCAAGCTTCACCCGGTGCGCCCAGGCGTGCACATGCCCCGCTCGCCTGTCAGACTCAGGAACCTTATTTCTTCCAGCGAGCGCACACCACGCGGGGCAACCCGGCGCGATCGCAAATCGTCTTGCTCAATTCATACTCCGGGAGCGCTTCGAGCTTCGCTCGCGCCGCCTCCTCCTGCGTCGAGCCAATCTCGACGAGCAGATAACCGCCCGGCTTGAGATAATTCCTGGCTCCCTCAATCAAACGCGAGAAGACGCTTAGGCCATCGGGTCCGCCGTTGAGGGCCAGACGCGGCTCGAAATCGCGCACCCCCGGCGACAGGGCCGCGAATTCGTTCTCGGCGATATAGGGTGGATTGCTGACGATGAAGTCGAACGTCTGGCCATTCGCCAGCGGGCTGAACAGGTCGCCTTCGAGAAAAGTGAGGCGATCGACGAGATTGTGCTTGCTGGCATTGCGCGTCGCCACCGCGAGTGCCTCGGGACTCAGATCGATGGCCGTCGCCTTCGCCGTTTTGTGCTGCTTCAGCAGAGCCAGGATCAGACAGCCGCTGCCGGTGCCGACGTCCAGCAGAGTAGGCGCCTCCATGCCCTTCGAGAGACGCAAACATTCGCTGACGATTTCCTCGGTTTCCGGTCGTGGAATCAGGACCGCCCGGCTCACTTCGAGGTCGAGCAGGTAGAACTCCTTGTGGCCGGTGAGATAGGCCACGGGACAGCCCTCGGCCCGTTCCTTGACCAACTCGCGATAGCGCGAGCGGGCCTCGTCGGTGGCTTCCTCGTCGCAGCGGGTGAGCAGGTCGATTCGGTTCCAGCCGAGGGCGTGTGCGAGCAGCAAGTCCGCGTCGAGGCTCGCTCTCTCGATGCCCTTTTTCGTCAGGAACTGCGTCGTCCATTCGCGCAGTTTCTTGATCGTCCAGACCTCGCTCATGCAGCACCTGTTTCCGGGCCGACGCGGCGGCTCACTGGTTATTCCTGTCCCAGTCGTTGCTTGCGGTCGTGATCGCGCAGCGCCTGCACGACGGGTGCCAGGGCGCCGGCGATGATGGTGTCAAGTTGATAGAGCGTCAGATTGATGCGATGATCGGTGAAGCGGTTCTGCGGGAAGTTGTAAGTGCGAATCCGTTCGCCACGGTCGCCGGAACCGATCTGGCCACGCCGCTGCTCCGCGCGCTCCTTGTGGAGCTTTTGCTGCTGCGATTCGTACACCCGGCTGCGGAGGATACGCATGGCGCGTTCGTAGTTCTTGTGCTGGCTGCGCTCGTCCTGGCACTTGATCTCGACCTGATCGGGAGTGCCTTTCTTGTACCAGATGCGCACCGCGCTCTCGGTCTTGTTGACGTGCTGGCCGCCCGCGCCGCCGGCCCGCATCCGCTCCCACTCGATGTCGGAGTCCTTGATGTCGATTTGCACGTCGTCCGGCTCGGGCAGGACGGCGACGGTCGCGGCCGAGGTATGAATGCGGCCCTGCGTCTCCGTTTCCGGCACACGCTGGACGCGATGGCCGCCGCTCTCGTAGCGGAGCTGCTGCCAGACGCCGTCGCCGCTGAGGCTGAAAGTCACGTCCTTGAATCCGCCCATGGTGCCGGGACTGAAGGCGATGTCCTCGACCTTCCAGCCCATGTCGCGCGCGTAGTGGGTGTACATGGCGTAGAGGTCGCCAGCGAACAGGGCGGCCTCGTCGCCGCCGGTGCCGGCACGGATTTCGAGGATGACGCTGTCGAACTGCTCGGCTGGGTCTTCGAGGAGATAGTCTTCGAGTCGTCGTTGCAGCTCATCGCGCCGGTCGCGGAGGCTGTTCAGCTCCTCCTCGGCATAGCGCTTCATCTCGGCATCGCTCTCGGCGTTGAGCAACTCCTCGGCCTGCGCGATGCCGGCGGCGACGTCCTTGAACTCGAGATAGGGCTTGATGCGGCGCGCGAGCGCTCCGTGTTCCTTGGCGGCAGCGGTATAGCGCGCACGATCGGCGACGAGGATGGGGTCGCTGAGTTGCCGTTCGAGTTCCTGATAGCGAGCGAGGGATTGCTCGAGAGCGGGCCACATGGGGAAGATGCCTTGCGGGTCGAGACAGGAAAGGAAGGACGGTCCGACCCGGACGGCGGCCTTCAACGAAGAGAACGGACCATGAGAGGCTCCTGAAAGAAACGACCTGCCCGGAGAGGAGTCCCTCTCCGGGCAGGATGATCTACTTGGCGGCGGCGTCGCCCTCGGCGGCGACGGGCGCGGGGTCGCCGGGCTTCTTGCGTCCGGACCAGTTGTACTTCTTCTGGAACTTCTCGACGCGGCCGGTCGTGTCGATGAACTTCATCTTGCCGGTGAAGAACGGATGACAGGCCGAGCAGATTTCGACGGTGATGTTCTTCTTGGTGCTGCGCGTGGTGAACTTATTGCCGCAGCCACAGGTGACCTGGGCTTCGTCGTACTTGGGATGAATGTCTGGCTTCATGGTTGGCTCCGGGCGGATGATCTCTGGAGGTATGTATTGTAGGAGCGCGCGGAGGGAAGCGACAAGGGGTGAGGTTCGTCATCAAAACTCGAGATGGACGCGCAAGCCGCCGATGGCGACGGGGCCGCGGTCACGGTTGTAAGCGGGATGCTCCACCCCCTGGACGTCGAAAGTCACGTTGATGCCCTTGATGACTTCAAAGTTGTAGTTCGCCTCGACGATCTTTTCCAGGCCATAGTTGAGCCGGCCGTCGCCGATGATGAAGCCGAGTCCGCCGGCGGCCAGATAGTCGCGATGCTCCGGCGACAGGCCGTTACAGACGACGGCCAGGCCGATGCGATCGCGCGGCCGGCACCAGCAGCGGCCCTTCAACTCCAGGCCGGCGGCGGCGGTCATGTCGATTTCGGTGAACGCCCAGGTTTCCGTGTGGCCGTCGTTCCAGCCGAGGCGGGAGAACACCCCCAGATCCTTGGTAAGCTCCTGCTCCAGACTGAGTCCGACGCCGTATTTGACGCGGTAGGCACGCGTCTCTGTGATGTCGGGATTGATCGGCATCCGCGCCACCGCCTCGCTGTACTTGCCCATGCGCGCGCGGTTCGCATAGGCGAGCAGCCGGACCTTGCCAGGGTGATCATTCACTGTGCAGCGCCCTTCCAACTCCAGCGCCTGGCCATGTGCCTCGATGAAGCGCGGATCGATCATGGCCCCGTTGGCCTGCGCCGGCTCGGCGAAGATGCCATAGCGAATGGCCCAGTCCCTCTGATTGAGATCGAGACCGATGCCGTAGGTGTAGCCGCGAACGTTGGCGGGATAGTCCCAGGCGCCATTGAACATCAGCGACCAGTTGAGGAGTTGCGTTCGCGGGTCGTGGCTGAAGCGGTTGTCGTCGAACAGGTCCTCCGCCGCGAACTTGCCGGCCGTCACCGTGAGGCGCTCCACATCGCGCGTGCCGGCCACCTGATTGGGGGCGTCTTCGACCTTCTCCTGCTCGCCGCCAAAGCCGATCGTCTGGCGCAGGAACGCACGAGCGATGTACGGTGTTGGCTCGGGAACCCCGACGCGGGTAATTTCGCCGTTGGGGAAGCCGGCCACGCCCATCGTGCCGCTGAAGCCGCGGCCGCCAGCCAGTTCGGGGTTGAAGACGAATTCCCCGCCTTCCCAGAGCCGGGCCGCGAAAAAGACGGTACTCGTCAGCGAAGTGGCCGCGTCCTCATCCGGGAGCAAACTGTGGCCGCCGATGTAGGGGGAGCGAAAGTGATCGTGCTCCTGCGTCACAACCGTCGTCTGGGCGTGTCCGCTGTACCACGTCGGGGGAGCGTCCTTCCCATTCTCCTTGTCGCCGTTGGCCTTCTCCTTGTCGCCATTGCCTTCGCCTTCCTTCTTCTCTCCGTTGCCGTTGTTTTCTTTCTTGTCGCCGTTCCCATTGCCTTCCTTTTTGTCCTCGCCCTTCTCTTCTTTCCAATGGTTGTCCGGATCGCCGTGGGTGTGAAGACAATGCAGATACGCGCGAATGGCCTCGGCCAAGGTGCGCGGATGGCAAGCGGGTTCGGGCTTTGGCGCTCCCACCTTCCGCTCAGCCGCGCAGGCGGGACAGGTAGACGGCGGAGGCAGCACGAACGAATTGTCGTGGGCGGAAATGCTCGGATCGCCCGTGAGTCCCCAACTTCCGGCCGGCGCCGGTCGCGCAAACAGGGATGCGAACCCCACGGAGGCGAGGCAGGCAAGAGGGAGAAAGAAGGGTCGCATTCTGCTGATCCTCTCAACCCTGCGGCACGGAGGGGAGCAAGGGGTACTTTGACGGCTCTTCCGTATGTATCGGTTAAAACAGGCGTGAGGGTTGATGAAGAAGTGATTGGGTCGAAAGCAGGAGAGGCTCGCGGGTCGGGCACCCCGGACGGAAATCCACATCAGGGAGTGTGTGGCGCACACGCAATGCAACGAATCCCTCTTCATTATCGCAGGGACTCGGGCACCGCTCTGGGTGAACTTTGTGAAAAGAGACACGAACTATTGATCGACCTCTTGCCGGCCCGTTTTTCCAGGCGATTCCCTTGCTGTCAGCCTCACACCCCGGTTTGTGCCATGCCATCAAGGCACTTCCAGTCATTCAGGGCATCGGATCGCAACTGACCTGTCACGCTCCTGTGCTGTTTTCCCATAATCCCGTCTTGACAGGAGCAATCCAGACGGCATAACGCCCCCTCACAGTTTTGAAACGCTTCACGCTTCGGGTCTTCTCGCCCTTCGTGCAAGAGTGCGCCTCGGGGCCCGATACCCTTCAGCCCGTTTCACACTTTCTACCGGCTGGTGGCGGCAAGTAACTCGACAACGATCAACCTGGAGAGGATCTCCCCATGTTCTCGTTCTTCCGCCGGGCCTTGCGGGTCTGGGAGCGCAGCAGTACGAAGCCATGCCGCATGGGACAGAAGCTCGCATGCCGTCTTGGATGCGAGGTGCTGGAAGACCGCGTCGTTCCCTCACTGACCGGCATCCAGACGCTGGTCAATTCCACCCACCACGGCATCCAGCATCAGGCCGTCGCAGCCTCCTCCGCCAATGGCTCCTCGGTCGTCGTCTGGACCGAGGTCAAGGCTGGCCCCGATCGCGACGTGAAGGCCCAGCGCTTCAATGCCGCCGGCCACAAGGTCGGCGGCGAGATCCTCGTTGCCGGCGGCCGCAATCCCCAGCACGATCCAGCCGTGGCGATGGACGCCCGTGGCAACTTCACCATCGTCTGGACCCACGACTACTCCCCGGCTGACAGCGACATCCATGCGGCCAGCTTTCGCGCCGATGGGAAGCGGGCGGGCAAGGAGATCACCGTTGCCGAGTCCCCAAAGCGTGAATTCGATCCGAGCATCGGCATGTCTGCCAGCGGCGACTTCGTGGTCAGTTACACCTATCAGTTCGGCTCGACCGACACGGACATCAAGGCCGTCCTGTACCACTCCAATCGAACGGTCGCTCGCACCCTGCGCGTGGCCGACAGCACGCGTAAGGAAGAGCGTTCCAGCGCCGCGATGGCTCCGGACGGCCGGTTCGCTATCGCGTTCGTCAAATCTGATGATATCGTCGTGCAACGCCATGCCAGGGGCGGCAACTTGCAGGGGACCCACGCGGTGGCTGCTGGGGTGAACCAGCAGCGGGAACCCGAGGCGGCGATGGACAAAAAGGGCAACGTCTTCGTCGGCTGGCAGGAGAACGTTCATGGCAACTGGAACGTCTACGCCCGGACGGTCCTCAACAGCGGGCAGATGAGGAACACGCTCACGGTGCAGGCTTCCTTGGCCCAGGAGACAGCCCCCTCCGTCGCCATTGATTCCTCGACGGGGAAAGCGGCTGTCGCTTACCAATCAAAGTCAGGCAGCAAGAGGAGCGTCAAGGTGACGGGGCTATCGGCAGCAGGTCGCCCGATCAGCACCTTGACTGTGGACTCCGGGCTGGCCGATCCGTTTGTTAGCCTCGGCCGAAACGCCCTCCGCTTCGTGGTCGTTGCCCAGTCCCACGGCGCGAAGGGAGGCGATCCTGACGGCGGGATCTTCGCCCGGTTTGGCGTCCTCTGACCGGTGCGCCAAGGGTGTACCTTGTCACTCTCCTCACTCCCATGGCCTCCTCTCGGGGCAAGGAACGGTTACCGCCGGCCAAGGACGAGGACCGCGTAGATCACTCCCGAGGATGCCTGCGAGAAGGCAACCCCAAGGTTGGTTGCCTGGGGCGACAGCATGTTCTTCCTGTGCGGTGAAGACCGCTTCCATCCACCAAGGAAGTAGTCCGCCAGCTGATCGGTCGCCACTTGCTGTCCCATGGAGGGGGCGTACAGGAAAATGTTCTCACCGGCCCGGGAGAAGGCGTACCCGGTCACCTTCAGTCGGGCGGTGAGATCACGACCATCGGTGTCGCTGTGGGAGTAGTAGCCAGTGTGGGCCATTGCGTC
>JBBRIK010000288.1:0-6735 GCA_038221045.1 Gemmatales bacterium | reverse complement strand
GAAGGTGGATGGCCGAATGCTCGACCGGGTTAGTATGACCTCGACGTTGGAGGTACGGCCCAATGAGCCTGACTCCGGCCCTCCGCCGGGGTACCGGCTGGTGGCAAGCAAGATCACCGAGCAAGAGTGCAAGGGAAGCCTGCTCTTTGACTCGGCCACGGGGAGGCTCCATCAGCACACGATCTCCCGCCGGGAAAAGGGAAAACGGACGATCACCAGCGGCGAGACAAAGTACGATTTCGATATGGTCAGCGTCGAAAAGACGACGATCACATTGCTGAAGGAATTCCCCTGAGGCCCGCATTTTCCACTCCTGAGACACTCGCTCGATAAGAAGAAGTGATGCTGCTCCCCTCTGCCTCCTCGTACCCCCACTCTGCGTGGGAACGAGGTGAGGCAGAGGATGGGAGCGTGCTTGCCTGTGGCGTCCTCGATGGCGGCATCCACCTGCTCAATGGGACCAATGGGAATTGGCGGCACTCGTTTCCCGCGCATACTGGCGCCGTTCGCCAGATCGCCTCCAGCCCTGACGGGACCGTGCTGGCAACCGTGGGGGCGACCGATGGAAAGATTTACCTCTGGGACGTCCTCACCCGGAAGAAGCTCCGCGTGTTCCAAACCAATCGAGGCGATGCGCGGCGGATGGCTTTCACACCGGACGGCAAGGCCCTGGTGACAGGCACCTCCGGCGCAAGCGGCGGCAAGCTGGAATTGCGGGGAATTCGCCTGGGCGACAAGCTCCCTGAGTTGAAGGCGAGTCAGTTCAAGGTATCGGCCCTGGCGATCAGTTCAGACGGGAAATGGCTCGCAGTCGGGGCCGCCGACGCGGACAAAAGTTTCGTCAAACTCTGGGACCTGAAGACGGGCGAAGTGGTGCGAACCATGGCCCCCTTCGGCCGGAGCGTGACGTCGCTGGCCTTCAGTCCGGACGGCGCAAGGTTGGCGGGGACTTTTGGCTATCACAATTTGGTCCGGGAGTGGAACCCATCCACGGGAACTTTGATCCACGATCTCGAACGCTCGACGAAGGGCCATTCGCATCGGGTCCCGCAGCGAGTGGTTTTCAACTCCGATAACAAGACGCTGGCTGCCGTGACGGATGAGGGCGTCATCACTCTGTGGGAGGGAAACAAGAAGACGGTAAGGCGAATGCTCCAGCTCGATCCTCCCGTGAGAGTGATTCACGATATCGCGTTCAGCCCCGAGGGTCGCCACCTTGTCTCGGCCAACAGCGATGGGACGTTGTATATCTTGCGATTGAAACCTTGACGCAAACGCCAGGCGAGCGGGGTCAGTCGTGACCCATACGCACCAAGTTAGAGGTTGGGGAAAGAGGAAACCAGCCTTTGATGCGTTGGGAATCCCTCCCAGCCCCCTTCAGGGGGCTGGAAGACACCTCTGCGAATTCAGGGAAGTTTCCCTCGTTGTTGAGTCTACCTTGGTGCACATGGGTCAGGAATGCCCCCGGTGGGACTCCACATACCGGGGTCATTACTGACCCCGCTCGCCTGCGGACACCTTATCTTAATCCAGCAAGGTCAGTGCCTGCCTTGCAGCTTGCCGAACCGTATGTTGACCGTCCTCCATTGCAGCCTGGAGTGCCTTCAGGCTTACTTTGGCGCGCGGACCCAAACGGCCACACGCTGACGCGGCCTCGACGCGCACGGTGGCGTCTCGATGACGAAGCATCGCACACAAGCCGCTCATGGCAGCCGCATTCGTTTGCTTCTGCCGCGCCAGCGCTTCCAGGGCGGCCACGCGGACAGAGGGGTTTTCGTCCCCCTTCGCCGTCTCGAGGATTAGCGCTTTGGCGCGCTCTTCGCCGTTCTCGGCAAGCACTCCCAACGCTCGCGCCGCATGCACCCGCGCGGTGTCAGTCAAGTCGGTTTGGTGGTAAAGTGAAGAGTGCTCCTCCAGCCCTACCAATACCTCGCGCAGCACCGGAAACACGAGGTCCTTCTCGCCGCGAATACGGAACAGGGCCAGCGCGGCGGCCACTCGTCTCCTGGCGTTCCAACGGTCGCCCTGGAGCATCGGACGAATCACGTCCACCGCCGCTCGCGCATCGACGCCGAGGCGTCCAAGTGCTTCCACAACAGCGACCTGGTCCTTCAGATCAGCGGGCGACTGCCGCTGTTTCAACCATTCGGCCAAGATTCGAGCCGTGGGCTTCAGTTGGGTGTCGAGTTCGGCCAGGCACTCGCGCATTTCGCGGGTAAGCGGGACGCTCTCGTTTTCCGCGATCCTGGCGTGAGTCTCAAGTGCGGCTGCGAACGCTGGAATGAGGTCGGAGGCTTCACATCCACTTCGCCACATCGCCAGCGCAGCGGAGAGCCGGCCGGGGTAGTTGGGGTCCTTGGCCAACTCTCTCAGGATTGGTTGAGCCGAGCGCGCTTCGCTGTCGATTCGCCCCAGCACGTGGGCGGCATCGTACGGATAGGCGGGGCGAATGTTCGCATAAGGATCCTGCTCGCCATAGCCAGAACCGAAAACAGTGTCCCTGGACAGAACGCTTTCTCGGCCAGCGCTGCGGAAATTAAATAGCACGCCATACCCGAACTGGCTGGCGGCACTGGAACGGCCGCCCGCTCGCGGACTGGAACTCCACGTTCCAGAAGCGGACGCGAAACGATTCTGCTGTTCGAGCAGACTGATGAAGTCCGGCGCAGCCTGCTTTGCGGCCGGGCCGATGCGCCCAAGGGCGCTGGCGGCCGCATCACGAATGAATGGGTCTCTATCCTTCAAAGCTCGGACCAGAGCGGGAACGGCCGTCTTCGCTTCGGTACCGAGTTTCGCTAATAGCAGAGCCGCCTGGATGCGAACAGTGGATCCGCATTGAGCCGACACGTTGTCGGCCGACCATTCGTCCAGATCGACGTTGTCCAGAAGATCGGCCAGGACCGAAGCTGCCCGTTCTCCAAAGCGTAATATGCTCTCCTCAATGGGATCAGGGTAAATCTCATGATCCTTCAAACCCGCGGGCAATCCGATGGAATCGCTGCGAAAAAGCTCGTCTGTCTTCTTGCTCACCAGTGCGTCGCGCAGCAAGGCGAGTGCTTCGTTCACGTCGGGGTCAATCTGACTCAGGGCGTTGGCCGCCACAATGCGCATCTCCGGTTTGGTTTCCTTCAACATCGCTTTCAGAGCCGGCACGGCCGGCCGCGCGGCGCGGCCGATGCCGGCGAGTGCCTGGGCCGCGACCGCACGCATTCCTGGGTGTGAGTTGCTCAGCAATCGGATCAGTTCCGGGACGGCCCCCACGGCGTCAGGCCCAAGTGTCATCAGCGCCTGCGCGGCCGCATACTGAGCGGCAGGTTGGGGTTCGCGCAGTTCTTCGCGCAGGATCGACAACACCTGCTTACTCTGACCCTCGAATTGTGCCAGCAAGTGCGCGAGGTCCCGCCTGGTTTGCGCTGTTTTTGCTTGCCGTAACTGCTCGAGCAAATGCGGCAGGGCTTCCGGTTGCAGCACGAGCAGGCCTGGCTCTATGGTGGTGCGCACTTCGGAATGGGCCGCCTGCCATCCCTTGCACCACGCTGCCGCCACAGCCGGCGTTGCCGGCATTCGACGGAGCGATAGCAAATTGACCACGCGCCACTGAAATCGAGATTGCTCTCCGGAAGTGTCCTTTCCGCTCCACAGATTCTCCATCAGAACGGGGAGAGCCGTTTCGATCTCCAGTCCTGCTCGCACGAGAACCAGGGCGGCGCTCCTGCGGACATCGGCATCCTCATCCTTCAGCGCCTCGCGAAGCAGGGGGGCCGCTGCCGGCAAGTTGGCTTGCAATGCGTCTTCCAAAAGGTCGCGCATGTACCATGTATTCTTGGGGCAGTGCACAGAGCGAACGTCTCTATTGCGCAATGCCTTGAGCAGGATGGCGGCCGAGTTGGCGGAACCCGGCGCGATGCGGACGAGCGCTTTCACAAGATGCCTCATCTCACTGTCGTCGAGAATATCCTCTTTACCTTTCTGCCCTGGGTTCAACAGGCGCGCCTCGATCTTGGGAAGGGCGTCTTTCGCTCTTGGCCCGAGAGCTTCGAGACTGCTGATCGCTCGCCAACGTACCCACGACTCACGATCATCCATCGACTTGATCACGATGGGGATCAGCGCCGGGTCATCCGGATCGATCGCGGTCAGGGCATCGAGAATACTGCCTTTGCAATGGTAATCCTTTTCCTTCTGAAAACGTGCATGCAGCGCAGACTTTGCTGTCTTCGCACTTGAACCCAGCCTCATCAATGCGTAAATCGCCTCGGAACGCACTTTTGAATTGGCATGCGACAATGCCCTGGTCCACACTTCGAGTACCTGATCCGCCGGCAATTCAAGTCTGGCAAGGATGCGATGGGCCTCTTGCGCCGTCTCGGCACGCTCGTCTCCAAGCATCCGGAACAACAGCTTGCGAGCCTCCTTGTTGTGCGGACTCACCCGCTCCAGGGCGGCGAGCAGGTCGTTGGTACTAATCTCACCGTCTCCCGTCCCTTTGACAAGCATCATGACGGCCTTCGTACTCGATGGCCGGGCCAATGAGATCGCACTGGCGGCAATGCTGCGAACGCGCTTGTCTGGGTCGTCCAGGCGATTCTCCAGTTTTTCGATGGCGTTCTCCGAGAGTCCGTTGAGCTTAGCCATCTCATGCAAGGCAGCGGCAGCGTAACTGCGAGTGTCCGCATTCTTGGACTCCAGGGCTTTTAACAGCGGTGCCACCGCCCGACCACCAAAGATGGGAAAGGCAACCGCCACCCGGGACGCGACTTCCCAGGCGCGCGTCTCAGAGGAATCATCATTTCGACGCTCGACGGCGCTCGCGCGGAAGGTCTCGATCAAGAGGGGGATCGAATCGTCGGCCAGTTCGACGAGCGCGGGGAGAGCCGGTGAGCTTCTCGCGCTTTCCCCGCCGTCGTTGGCCTGCGGAGACTCATCGAGTTGTTTATCGGCGAGCGCTCGCACCAGCGCCGGCAGGGCCGGTTCGGCGTCTGCCCCCAGGTTTGCCAGGGCCTGTCCGACCTGAACGCGGACCTCTAAACTCTCGTCGCGCAGTGTACCTGCCAGCAGCAGCACCGCAGGCCGGGCGTCGCTGCCGAATCGTCCCAGACGCCATGCGGAGGCAGCTCGCACGTCGGCGTCCGTTGCCGTGAGCAATTCCGCGTAGACCGGTACCAGATCGGTCGCCTTATGCTCCAGCCTCCAGAGCGCCTCGGCGGCAGTCCACTTCACGCGGCCGTTGCGGTTCTTCAGTAGCAGCTTGAGCGCGGGTGCCGCGTCGCGCGCCGGTCCGAGTTTGCCGAGTGCTTTGGCAGCGGCACAAACCTTCGCTGGGTCTTTGTCCCCCAACTGCTCGATCAAGTCGCCGGCCGACTGTTTCGTGGCACGAGGTTCATCGCCCACCAGGGAAGTGCCGAAATAGCTGAAGGCGAATAACGAAAGGACCGGGAATACCCGCTTCATGATGACCTCCATGACGAAAGGTAAGCGCCGGGCAGCATGTGCTTCAGAGCTTCAAAAGTGCCTACCTGATTCGGTGACTAAATGATGGTCGCTATTGCGGCATGTGTCCAGCGGAATAAAAGAACCGCGAAGAGGTGTTGCCGTGGACCCGCACTTTCGGCTTCAAGGATTTGGCAGGGCGATGATGGCGGAAGCGGAGCGCCGCCTGGCGGAGAGGGGCTGTCCGAAGGTCAACCTGCAAGTGCGGGCGTCAAACGAGACCGTGGTCGCCTTCTATCGCAAGCTCGGTTACACGGTTCTGTACTTTCCCCCAGTTATCTATAAAGCCCCTCTTTTTGCTGGACGCTGTCGCATCGTGCTTCCCGGAGGGAGCGGACCGGAACAGGATGGCCGCGTGTCAGGCAGGGCTGTACCTGGCGTTCAATTTCTTCGACGAATCGCATGCGATCAGCCAGGACCTGCACACTGCGGAAGGCAGTTACTGGCACGCCCTGCTGCACCGCCGGGAACCGGATCCCGACAACGCGAAATATTGGTTCCGGAAGGTGGGGACACATCGGGTGTACGAGACGCTGCGAGCGGAGGCGGCGAAGCTGGACTGGAAGGAATGGGACGCGGCGGCGTTCGTTGACGAATGCGAGAGTCACCGCGACGATGGGAGCCGGCGGGAGATGCTCTTGCGCGAGGCCCAGCAGGCGGAGTGGCGAGCCTTGTTCGATTGGTGCTGGGCGAAAGTGTGAGGACCCCTCACCCGCTTTGAACACACGACGCCCTCACGGCTCAGAATTCGTAGCCCTGCTCGACCCAGTAATGCCAGTCCGCTACCGCCTGACGTGTCTCGTCGTCTGTCTCTGTGGCAGGTTCGAGTTGCGACAGAGGGACAGCCAATCCGTCCTTCTCCCAGCGGATCATCACGAACATCTCGCGCTCGCAATCGTCCGCGGGAGCCAGGTCGAGGACCTTAACCTCGTCATTGACTTTCAGAACAGAAGTGGGCCGCCGAGCAATGCAGCGGGCGTCGAACGGAAATTCAAGCGTGTCTTGCAGGTAGTAGTACCATCCTGCCGCTCGCTCGTCTTCGCCGTTACAATCGACGATGACCTCATCCTGGATGCGTTCTTCTCTCGCCTCGTCCTTCTTCTTGCGTGCCATGATGGTTCTCCCTGTCAGGCCTGAGTCAGAGTCCCGCCCAGTCCAGACGCGTGAGCAAACTCGGCTTGCGGCTGTGCCGCTGGTGCAACTCCGTCATCCTCGTGGCAAATTCCGTTTGCTGACCCTTCTGCC
>JBBRIK010000287.1:0-6737 GCA_038221045.1 Gemmatales bacterium | reverse complement strand
GGTGGCACCCAGCTCAGGCAGTTCAACATCAGCTGCTTGCCTCATACTGTCCGCTTTCATCCGCGAGATTCGCGCCGGCTGGCCGTGTCGAGTTTCGACGAGAAGACAGTCCTGGTCGTTGATGCCGAGACCGGCAAGGCGGAGAAGACCCTGCCGCTGGCAACAGCCGTCCGTGGCGTGGCGTGGAATGCCACGGGGCGGCTGCTGGCCGGGGCGGGGAATGATCGGCGGATTTATCTCTGGGATGTGGAGCGAGCGTTTGTCGGGACCGTCCTTGAAGGGCATCAGGGGCCGGTGATCGAGATCGCCTTCCACCCGGCCGGCGACCTGCTGGCGAGCTGGAGTTGGGACACCACCCTGCGGCTGTGGAACCTGCACACCCGGCAGCAAGTACTCGCCTTTCCCGGCATTGCCACCAAGGGATCTCCATCCCTGGGCTTCTCCCGCGATGGGCAGGGCCTGGCCCATACGATCGTGGGCCGGGAGGTCCGGACGTTTGAGGTCCACCCGGCCGTCGAGTGCCGGCAACTCCCTCCCGCGAACATCTGGGACGCGCATCTGAGTCCCGACGGCCGGTGGCTGACCATGAGTCAACCCGATGGTCTCGCTCTCTGGGACGTGCGCGCGGCGCGGGAAATCGCACGCTGGCCGGGGGGTGCCACGCGCTGCGCCTTCTTTTCCACGGACGGACGGCAGTTGATCACCTGGGGCACAGCGGGGTTGGAGCACTGGCCGCTGCTTTTCGACGGGGCGGGCAATTGCACCGGGGCCGGCAAGCGACAGTCTCTGGGAGTGCGCTCGACGGCGCTGCCGGAATTCGGCGCGATAAGCCAGGATGGGCGCTACGTCGCGGGCGGCGACCGGGGGACGCAGGAGGTCTTTGCACTGGACCTTGCAAAAGGGAAGGTCTGTTTCCGGCAGACGTACCGCAATCCTTCGCGAGTCGCTCTCAGTCCCGATGGCCGATGGCTGGCCGCGGCCCCATGGGCGGACACGGATGCGGTTGTACGTGTCTGGGACCTGCAAACCGGCAAGGAGGCGGTCGCGTTCAAGGAGCCGAACGGGACAAGGTTGGCCTTCACCGCGGATGGCCGCTGGCTGGTGACCGGCACGCGGAACGCTTATCGTTTCCGCACACCGGGTTCCGCGACGCCGGCTCACGAGATTACAACCGAGGGTCAGGGTTCCGGCTCGCTGGCGGTCCATCCGTCGCTGCCGCTGGCGGTGGTCTGCATCAAGCCAGGCTTTGTTCGGCTGGTGGACACGGCGACGCTGAAGGAGCATGCGACCTTTCCCGCTGGCGATCCTCTTCATTTCAACGCCGCCGGCACGCACCTGGTAACCCTGAGCGACAACTCTGCCGTTCAGGTCTGGGATCTGGTCTCTCTGCGCGGCCGGCTGCGACTCCTGGACCTGGACTGGGATCCGTCGAAGTGACCGATTTGCTGAGGAGGACAGGGCCGAGCACTCCTTTTACGATGCGGCTGGACATCCAGCGCGAAAACGGGCCGGGTCGGAGTGGCCCCTTTCCAGCTTCGCCGTCAGCTCGATTGATTGGAAAAGCTGTTGAGAGGTCTCAACCCCGGCGCAGCGAAACCCGGGGTGCGGAAAATGGGAGCATCCTGACCCTGCGATAATTGGCCGAAAATGCCTCGAACCCTTTGGCGGAATGTAGGAACCTCCTGTCTCTTAAGGATCGTTTACACCCTCAAGGATAGGAGGAACCCCCTTCAACTTCATCCCCGCCGATGCTCAATAGATCGTGACCGTCTGTTCAGAAGAATCTGCGAGTGTCCAGCTACACAACCACTCCGCAATAGGCCAGATATGATCGGTCAGGCCCGCCACGACCGCTGGCGTCCGCCGCCGGTAGCGGTTCTTCCTCACTTCCACTTGCAGTGTCCGCACCGAGCAACAGAAGTCGGCGCTGAACATTGTGAAATACGTCACCGCCTCATGCACCTCCCAGACCTTGCTGAACCGATACGTTTTACGCACCTTCCGGCTATTGCGGTGCCGGTCACTGCCGTGGTGACGCTCCACGAAGAACGTGTTGACCTTCTGGCACACCAGCGCCAGGGCCAACAGGGCTGCCGTGCCGAAGATCAGACGCGCCTCCCCCCGCACGACACGATTGTTCTGGCGCACCTTGTGGACGGTCGCATACACCAGATCCTCGGGTACCTGCTTGAAAGAGGCCGCAGGCCGGCCCGGACGCCCCGTACGCGGCGGTTGCACCGTTCAAGAAATCACTTAAGGGGTTGTCAAGCCGCTACTGCTGATATAGGAAACGCCCTACGGGCGTTCAATATTACGGGGACATCAACCGGGTATTGCCGAACCATTACAATACCAGACGGCACTGTAGTTCGAGTGGCTAAGCTCGCACTACAGCCCGCCTGAATCAGTGAATGATTCACTGACAATTTCTGGATTGCTCCGCCTGGATCGTTCCCCCGTGCAGAGCCGGGTGTTTGCAGGCGGAACAATCCGGATGGGTTCCTTTGCGTTGGAGCGGCGACATGCCTGAGCATCCCCCCACGTTTCGAGATTTCGGCATCCTTCCCGAGGGTCTGCAACCACCCTCTGGGACGATTCGAGCATACTTCTCGTCGGGACGCATCATGGGCCAGTACATCGCGACGGGTATTGTGTCGGCGCTGGGCCTGGGGCTGCTTGTACTCTTTGCATTGACGATGCCGATGCCGCTGAAGTTGCTCGGTTGTGCGGCGGCGCTGACAGGGTTCGGGACCTTTGTGTATCTTGCGACGCACAACGATTATCGATGGGTGGAGTTGGAGGGCACCACGCTGCGTGCAAAGCACCTTTACACGGGGCGCACGATTGAACGCTCCGTCGATGAAATTGAGAGCCTGGGCACCATGGTCTACCCGGCCGGGCCGATCGAAGCCGTCGTCATTCAGGGTCTGCTGGGCCGGGTAAAGGGCGTTGAGATTCGTTTCCGCGACCGGCGCACTCCGCTACGCATCCTGCGCGCCGACCCCGCGATGACCAATGCCAAGGAGTTGATCGAGGCGGTCCTTTACCGGATGACGCAAATTCGAGAACTCGATGCCGAGATCCTCATCTTTGGCGGACAACCTCTGGTGCGGAACATCCACTGGAAGGGCGAACAGCCAAGCATCCCCCCAGGGAAAACCCTGAAGGTGACTCTCGGCTCCCTGATTTGGATGGCATTGTTGTTTGGCACCATTTTTGGTTACTGGGGCCTCCAGGAACAGGAACGTCATGTGCTGGGTTCCGTTCCACCACACGAAATTGCTCTTCACTCCTTGATCCAGAACGGCCCGGGCGTCAACCGCCATGTCGCCATCACCGACTTTCGTGGTGGCGGTTACGTTATGGAGAGCAAATCGGGATCCTGGACGAACGTTTGGATCGCCCTGTTTCCTCCAGGAGCGCAACCGGATGAACGCAAGGAAATCAAGGTTGTTTTATCCTCGAAGTCAGTCCGCGATGAAGCCGCTCTCCGGCAGTTGTTGCAACGCGGTCGTGTAACGGGGATTTGTTCGGAAGTCCCGAGGTCGAGTTGGGGAACGGTCCTGGGACCCAAACTCATCGAGGCGAACCAAGGATGCCAGCTTTCGTCGGCCTGGTCGATCGAAGAACTGCGTGAACCGCCCAGCGCGGCTCGGGTGACGGGACTCTTGACGAGTTCAACCGGCTGTTTTGCGGCGGTCATTATTCTCGTCATGATTGTTTTCTGGAAGGCAGCTTGAGCCAGGCCGCTGGGCGGAAAAAGGTGGGGTGGAAGAAGGGGGCAAGCACTCTCGATTCTGTGTGTTGCCAAGCGTCGTCGTGCGGCGCTCGACTGAAAATCGAGTTGGACGATCTCGTCCAGTGGTATGTCCATGAGGGAATTCCCGCTGCATTGTCGTGTTCGAGGAACACAGTATTGATAGCTCAGCGTTGCCTCTGGCTATAATGCCTCGATCCGCCGGTGAGGAGATCACATGCGACGCATTAAGGGGCCTGCGGTCTTTCTGGCCCAGTTCCTGCGCGACGTCGAGCCGTACTGCAGTCTTGCGAGCATTGGTAAGTGGTTCGCCGGGATGGGCTACAAGGGCATTCAAGTCCCGGCCTGGGACCGGCGCGTTATCGACCTCGATCAGGCGGCCAATTCGCGCGCCTACTGCGAGGATTACCAGGGATGCCTGGCTACTCTGGGTCTGGAGATCACCGAACTGGCCGGGTACTTGCAAGGTCAAGTGCTGGCGGTCCATCCGGCGTACGACGTCGGCTTCTCCGGGTTTCACCCCGCCGGACTGGACGGTCCGGCACGCACGGCCTGGGCCGCCGAGGAGTTGAAGAAGTGCGTGCGAGCGTCCGCCAACCTGGGTCTGCGTAACATTCCCGTGCTGTCGGGCGGCTTCGCCTGGCATCTGGCCTACCCTTGGCCGCAACGGCCGGTCGGGCTGATTGACGAGGCGTTCAAGGAGTTGGCTCGCCGATGGGTGCCTCTGCTGGACCTGGCGCGAGACCACGGCTGCGTCTTCGGCTACGAGCTTCACCCCGGGTCCGACCTCTTCGACGGAGCCACTTTCGAGTTGTTCCTCGAACACACACAGAGTCATCCTGCCGCTTGCATCAACTACGACCCGAGCCACTTCTTGCTGCAACAACTGGATTACCTGGAATTCATCCAGTTCTACGGCAAGCGCATCTCCGGCTTCCACGTCAAGGACGCTGAGTTCCGGCCGAGCGGTCGCGTGGGTGTCTACGGCGGCTATCAGCCGTGGGCGAAGCGGGCCGGCCGGTTCCGCTCGCTGGGGGACGGCCAGGTCGATTTCAAGCGCGTGTTCACGCTGCTGACCGAAGCGGGGTTCGACGGCTGGGCCGTCATGGAATGGGAGTGCTGCGTCAAGAGTCCCGAGCAAGGGGCCAGGGAAGGCGCGCCCTTCATCGCCCGGCATCTCATCGAGGCGACCGAGGTGGCCTTCGACGACTTCGCCGGCGGCAAGAGTGATGCGGCGGCTAATCGCAAGATCCTTGGCCTCGAGTAGGTGCCGCGAGCCGAGCGGCACCCGAAGTCCGGCTCGGCTCGCCGGACCTACCGAAGAAGTCCGGCTCGGCTCGCCGGACCTACCGAAGAAGTCCGGCTCGGCTCGCCGGACCTACCGGAGGCGCTTCGTGGAATCGTGGACACGCAAACTGCGCATGGGCATGGTCGGCGGCGGCGAGGGAGCGTTCATCGGGGCGGTGCATCGGCTCGTGGCAACGCTCGATCATCAGGTGGAACTCGTTGCCGGCTGTTTCTCGCGCGACCCGGAGAATACGCAGCGAACCGGCCGCTCGCTCTACCTCGATCCGGCCCGGTGCTACTCCAGTTACGAGGTCATGGCCGAAAAGGAGAAAGCACTCCCTCCCGAACAGCGGATCGATTTCGTCAGCATCGTCACTCCGAACCACATGCACTTTCCGATCGCCCGGACGTTCCTGGACGCGAGGTTTCACGTCGTTTGCGACAAGCCCATGACCTACAGCGTCGAGGAAGCCGTCGAACTGGTCCGGATCGTCGAACGAAGTGGACGAATCTTTGCCCTGACCCACAACTACACAGGGCATCCCCTGATCCGTCACGCCCGGCACCTGTTTCAGTCCGAGTCGCTGGGGACTGTCCGCAAGGTGATTGTGGAGTACCTGCAAGATTTTCTGATGGTCCCCCACGAGAAGCTGGGGCAGAAGCAGGCGGAGTGGCGCACCGACCCGAAGCAGTCCGGTGTCGGCGGCACACTGGGCGACGTCGGCAGTCATTGCCTCAACCTGCTCGAATACGTCACTGGAGACCCCGTGGTCGAGCTGTGTGCGGATCGGAGTACCTTTCTGCCCGACCGCGTTCTCGATGAGGACGTCAACATGCTCCTGCGGCTCCGGGGAGGCGGCAAGGGCGTGCTGACGATCAGCCAGGTGGCGACCGGCGAGGAGAATGGATTGACCCTGCGAGTCTACGGATCGAAAGGGGCGATACTCTGGGCGCAGGAAAACCCGAACTACCTGAGCCTCTATCGCTATGGCGAGCCGCGCCAGGTGCTGACGCGCGGACAGGGCTATCTTGCCGAATCGGCGAAGGCTTGCACGCGGATTCCGACGGGACATCCGGAGGGATACCTGGAAGCCTTCGCGACGATCTACTGTGGCATCGTCCGCGCTATTCGGCGGCACGTCGATGGCCAGCCGCTGCGCACCGAGGAGTATGATTTCCCGACGGTCCATGACGGGCTGCGCGGGATGCGTTTCATCGAGCGGGCGGTGGAGTCGAGCAAGCGAGGCGCCCAGTGGGTGTCGTTGTACGAGAGTTAGGGCCGGCGAGCCGTAGGTCGCGACAGCCGGGTTGTTCCTGCGGGTCGGCAATTCCCACTACTGTCGTAAAAGATCGTTCAAGGAGTCCAGCCATGCGCTCTCTCTCGACCTGTCTCTGCATCCTGGTCTACTTCTTGACGGGCATCGCTGAGGCGGATGAACCCAGGCTCAAATTGGTTCTCCAGTTGGGGCACACCGACACTGTCTTCAGCGTGGCGCTGAGCAGCGATGGCAAACGCGTCGTCACAGGGTCCGGTGACAAAACAGCGATCCTGTGGGAGACAGCCAGCGGCAAGAAACTCCAGACCTTCCAGGGCCACACCGACGGTGTCATGAGCGTAGAGCGTGTTTGCAAAAGGCGTTTTCAGGCTGTTTTTCTCGGGCGTAGTCGTTTGAGCATCAGATGGATCATGGCG
>JBBRIK010000286.1:0-6741 GCA_038221045.1 Gemmatales bacterium | reverse complement strand
GGCGCTCGGCTGGGTGGCGCTGACGGTCGGGCATCTCAATCTGCTGTCCGCCACGTTTGCCATCATGCTCATCGGCATGGGCGACTATGGCGTCCTGTGGGTGACGCGCTATCAGCAGGAGCGCGACGGCGGGCTCGACGTCCGCAAGGCCCTGCACGCGACGGCCCTGGGCGTCGGCCCCAGCATCATGACGGCCGGAGTGACGACGGGATTGGCGTTCTTCGCGGCGATGCTGGCCGACTTCCTCGCCGTCGTCGAGTTGGGCTGGATCGCCGGTTGCGGCGTGCTGTTCTGCGCCTTCGCCTGTCTCACCTTCCTGCCGGCCGTCATCATGCTGCTCGATGGCCGTCGGGAGAAGGCGGGACAGCGCCACATCTTGTCGTTCGTCGAGGAGAAGCAGGCGCTGATTGACGCGCAGGCCTGGCTGCCCGGACTGGTGAACCGGCCGCGCTGGGTGCTGGGAGGCGGCCTCGCGTTCGCCAGTATTCTGGCTCTCTGGGGCTGCCGGGTCAGTTACGATCACAACCTGCTCAATCTCCAGTCGGAAAACCTCGACTCCGTCCGCTGGGAGCGCACGCTCATTCGCCACACGGCCGGGGCGAGCTGGCACGCGCTGAGCTACACCGACTCGCCCGAGAAGGCCCTCGCGCTCAAGGCTCGCTTCGAGAAACTGCCCACGGTCAGCCGGGTCGTCGAGGTCGCGTCCCTGGTGCCGGCGGACCAGAAGGAAAAGCTCCCCCTGCTGCGCGACATCCATACTCGTCTCGCCAAGTTACCGCCGCGCGACGCCTGTCCCACTCCCTTCGTGACCTGGCCTTCGACTCTCGAAAAAGAGTTGCGTCTGCTCGCTGGACCGGAGGGCATCCTGACGCAACACAAGCCTTCCGCCTCCACTGCGCAACTGGCATCGTCGCTGATCGCCGAGTCGCGGCAACTCGCCGACCAACTCAAGGCGATGCCGCCGGCGCTGGCCGAGGTGCGGCTGGCGCTGTTCGAGCGGCGCATGCTGGCGGACCTGTGGGAAGACCTGCACAAATTGAGCGACGTGTCGAAACCGGAGCCGATCGCCCTGAGCGATATGCCGAAGGACCTGCGCGAGCGCTACGTCAGCGAGGGCGGCCAATGGCTGCTGCGGGTCTTTGGCCGGGAGTCGCTCTGGGAGTTCGACGCCCTGTCGAAGTTTACCGCCTCGGTGCAGACGGTCGATCCGGAGGCGACGGGCAAGCCGTTCACGACGCTGGAAGGCTTGCAGGGGATGAAGCTCGGTTTCGAGTGGGCCGGCGTCTATGCCTTGCTGGCCATCGTCGTCGTGCTGATCCTCGATTTTCGCTCGCCCGGTCCCGTGCTGCTGGCCCTGGGGCCGCTCGTCGTCGGCATGTTGCTGGCGCTGGGCGTGATGGGGCTTTGTGGCTTCAATCTGAATCCAGCGAACATGATCGCGCTGCCGTTGATCGTCGGCGTCGGCGTCGATAACGGCGTTCACGTCATTCACGACTACCTGGATAGTCGCAAGGACAGGTCGTACACGCTGAGACGCTCGACCGGCGTGGGTATCCTCGTGGCGGGAGCGACGACGTTGCTGGGCTTCGGGACGTTGATGCTATCGAGTCATCGCGGCCTGTCGGGACTGGGCTTCATCCTGTCGCTGGGGGTGGCCGGTTCGATGCTGACGGCACTGGTGTTCCTGCCTGCCGGATTGAAGATGTGGAGCGAACGTGGCATGAAGAAGCGCGTGAAGCCCGAGGCCGTCCGCTCCGCAGCCTGAACACCGCTTGCGGCTTTGCACAAGAGCGCTACGCCGCAAGCGGCAAGACGTCATTCACTCCTTGGCCGTGGCCAGGTCGATTGTTCGCGGAGCACTTCGCGCAAGCCATCATCTACCTGAAGGACCAAGCCGGCCGCTGCTTCCTCGTCGGTCAGCAGTACGCCGCTGTCGCGCTCAAACTCGATTTCCCAAATTCCTCCCGCTCCGCGCGACACATTCGCCAGGGCCGCACCGAAGATCAGCCGGCGCGGCTCACCCAACGGGACTTGACGCAACAGGTCGAGATCGAGCTTCAGAATCGCCTTCTCCTCCGCCACGATCACTTCATAGTTGAGCAGTTGACAGCTCCCATCCGCATCGCGGCGCACCACGGCATCGAACAGGACAGAGCGCCCGCGATAGTCTTTCAACTGGGTCTGCCACTCTTCCGGCTGCTGACGCACCAACTGGCCCTTCTGGATGATCTCCTGAAGCGAGAGATGCAGCAGTTTGCCGAGCAGCCGGGCCTGACGTTGCAACTGGATCAGATCGGGGTGACGTTCGCCGCGATTGCGGGCCTCTTGCAGCAGACGGGCGGCCTCGTGGAAACCACCCTCGCGCAGCAATTTCCGGCTGGACTCGATCACTTCCGCGATGGGCGGAGTCTCTCCTCGACCCGCATCGGTCTCCTTGTCGTTGCGTGGAGGAGATAGTATCGAGAAGAACACCACAAGCCCGCCGGCGACCACAACGAGAGTCGCCAGGGCGGCAACGAACGGCAACCTCCAGGGAGACCGGACAGAAGGGGGAGGGGTCGAAGGGACATCCTCGTCATCGCCTGGAGGCAGAGGACTGCGCGGCAGCACGAACAACGGGGCCGCGCAGCCGGGACAGCGAAGGACCTGGGAACGCGCTCCGCGCATCCCCTGGACGAGCCGGCCGCAGACACACGGGACGGCGAAGGGGACGCCTGGTTTCGCCGGTTCACGGAGCGAACGCCAACCTTGATGCAGGGCGGTCAGCAAACGACGCATGAGACTGTCCCGCTGCTCGCAGAGGGTTAGGGGGGAAGACAAAACCGATGATTGTCGGTGGACTTCTCTTGACTTCGACCTACAATTATTGCAAATGTATTGACGAGGACGATCTTTTTTCCGCTGGCTTCACTTTTCTCTTGCCATGAAGCCTTCTTCATGGTCCTATTGAAGCTCGCACATTTTGAATTTCTCTGCTTTTACTCACTCTCGCCGCACTGAGTCAAGCAGGGCTGATAGGTCAGAGACATTCCTGAACATTCCCCCGTAACAAAACCCGATGGGCCATCAGGCCCGATGCATTTAGGGATCGCCATTCCAGCGATCGAACACTTTTTCCTGTTTTCTCTCGAGCATGTCCAATCGAAGCATGTCGAAAGAGACGTTCCCCCAAGAAGGAGAGAACCATGAGTGTCGCCCGAGGCGACGACGACCACACCGAGGGCCAGGCCGAACGTCCGTCCACGGTGTCCGGCCCCCCCCGCCGGAGACTGCCGCGGCGTGAAGGCTCCGGACCCGTTTCAGGACCGCGTTCATCTTCCCCCGCTCAGACCGAGACGGAAACCGCTCCCACTCCGCCGCCCACCGCCCCCGCTCCCGTCAACGAGATTCGCCGCCCGGCGGCCGAGCCGCGCCGCATCGGCGCGCTCTTGCGGCTCGACGACCTCTATCGCTTGCCGATGCCGAAGCTATTCCAGTTGGCCGAGCGCGAGGGCGTCAACGAACACACCGGCATGAACCGGGCGCAACTGATCGTCGCCGTCGTTCGCCGCCAGATCGAGCGCGGCGAGATCGTCCGCGGCTCCGGCACGCTCGAAGTGCTGCCCGACGGCTACGGCTTCCTCCGCAGCGCCGCGCACAACTACCTGGCGTCCCCCGAAGACATTTACGTCTCGCCGAGTCAGATTCGCCGGCTTGGGCTGCGAACCGGCATTGTCGTCGAGGGGCCGATTCGGCTGCCGATCGAGGGGCAGGAGAACTTCGCTCTCATGCAGGTGGAGGTCGTCAACGGCCATCCCCCCGAAGAGAAGGTTCGGCCGACGGTCTTTGAAGACCTGACCCCCCTGCATCCGAGCAAACGCCTGCTGCTGGAGACCGACGCCAACGATCTGGCGACGCGCGTCTTCGATCTGGTCACGCCCATCGGCATGGGCCAGCGCGGCCTGATCGTGTCCCCGCCACGAGCCGGCAAGACCGTCCTGCTCCAGAAGCTCGCCCTGGCGATCAAGAAGAACCATCCCGACTGTTACCTCATCGTGCTGCTCATCGACGAGCGGCCCGAGGAAGTCACCGACATGGTGCGAACCGTGGCCGCGCCTGGCGCCGAGGTCGTCGCCAGCACGTTCGACGAACCTTCTGACGAACACGTCCACGTCAGCGAGATCGCCCTGGAGAAGGCGAAGCGGCTGGTCGAGGACGGCCGGGACGTCGTCATCCTGCTCGACTCGATCACACGTCTGGCTCGCGCTCACAACACTGAGGCGCCTCCGGGCGGCAAGCTGCTGTCGGGCGGTCTCGACTCGAACGCGATGCAGAAGCCGAAGCGATTCTTTGGCGCTGCTCGTTCCGTCGAGGAAGGCGGCTCGCTGACGATCCTGGCGACGGCCCTGGTCGATACGGGATCGAGGATGGACGAGGTAATTTTCGAGGAGTTCAAGGGGACGGGCAACATGGAGTTGCACCTCGACCGCCGGCTCGTCGATAAGCGCGTCTGGCCGGCGATTGACATCAATCGCAGCGGCACGCGCAAGGAAGAATTGCTGCTTCATCCCGATGAGATGGAGCGGGTGCGCATGCTGCGGCGCGTGCTGGCCGACATGCATCCCGTCGAGGCGATGGAACTGCTGACGACTCGTATGCGCAAGTCGAAGTCGAACGCGGAGTTCCTCTTCGCGATGAACATGACGTGATTTGGTTAGCCGCGACGCGGAGTCTTGAAACTTCAATCGATGTTGTAAACGGCCCCCATTGGGGCTAGAGGCAAAAGGGCGGGGTTGCACCTTGTACACGATATGAATCTGCTCCTCCCCCACCTCGATACGCTGGATCAACAGGCTGAGTATCGTGCGTTGGCTCGCGAAATCCGCACGCACGATGCTCGCCTTCATCCCTTCGGCGAACTGCTCGAAATCGGCGAGCAACGCCCCGTTTTCTTGCTTTTGCTCGTCCGCTTGCCGTTGCTCGGCATACGCGGCTTCCTCGCGGGCCAGACGATTCTTGACACGCTCGGCGCGGGTCGCGAACGCCCCCTTGTCCAGGAACCCGGTTTCATACAGGTCCATCAGCCGAGCCAACTGGCGTTTCAAACGAACGATCGAGTTGCGCAACGACGGATCGGTGGTCGCCGTCGAGGTCGCTTGTTGCCGACGTTGCAGTTCGGTTCGGAGGCGTTCTGGATCCTGGATCAACTCGCAGGCATCGTTCCAGACCTCCTTCTCCACCTCGACGCCGACGGACGTATTGTCGCACAACGCTTCCCCGCCATGACGGTATTTATCGGTTCCCAGGCAGCGGTAATACACAGGAGACTTGTCCGAGCGACGGTGCCGCCGGCCAATGTAGGCCGAGCCACAGCGGCCGCACACCAGCAGGCCACTCAGCAAAAACGAGGGGCCGGTCGAACGGGTCCGTTGCTGCCGGCGATTGTCCTCCAGGCGTTGGGCCGCGGCCTCGAACAAGTCCCGGCTGACCAGGGCTGGCACGGCGATGATCTCCTGCTCGCTCGACGCGGCCGGCCGCGCCACCTTGTCCCGGTGTGGCGGCTGCGTTTGGCCACGCCGAGGGCGTGGGAGGGTCGAACGCTCCTGCAAGCGTGTTTTGCCCCCGTGAGCTTCGCCGTAATAGGCCGGATTGAGCAGGATGCCCCGCACCGTCGAGCGGTTCCAACGCGGCGTGCCCGTCCGCGCCGGCACCTGCTGGCTGGTCAACCGCCGTGCGGCGGCCCCCAGCGACAGCCCTTCGAGGGCAATCCAGCGAAACAACGCGCGTACGACGCGTGCCTCGTCCAACACCACCTCGTAACGGGCCTCGCCCTCCCCCTGATGTTTGAGCACATAGCGATAGCCGTACGGGGCTTGGCCCAACACACTGATCCGGCCTTGTCGAGCACCGAAGCGGCGTTCCCGCCGCGTCCGTTCGAGGATTTTCGCCCGCTCGTACTCGGCGATCATGCCTTGCATCCGCAACAGCAAGTTGCCCTCGGGCGAAGCTTCGGCGCTGGGCTGATTGAGGAACACGACCTCGACGTGCCGCTTGGCCAACTCTTCCAGCAGCACGGCTTGATGCACGAACTTGCGGGCCAGCCGATCCGGCGAATGCACATAAAGCCGGTCGATGCCGCCGGTGTAGGCCAGGTCGCGCAGCCGTTCCAGGGCGGGCCGCTGCAGGGTGGCCCCGCTGTATCCCTCATCCAGAAAAACCAGTTCGGCATCCAGCCTCAAGCCCTCAGCCGCGATGCGTTGTTTCAGGGCCTCGACCTGGCTCTGAATAGTCGCTTCGTCGGCTTGACGTTGCGAACTGACGCGGGCGTACAAGGCGATGCGACAGGTTTCTTCCATGACGTCAAGCTCCTCGGGCGAGGGGGGTGGCGGGAAGGCGGCCGCGAGCCGCTCGTGGTTTCGGCTTGGGCTTGGGAACGGTCGCCGGCCAAAGGTGTTCGTAGACGAAGGCCCAAAGGTCTTGTTCGAGGCGTGAGGCGGCGTGAGCGCGGCATAACGTCCGCTTGGCCGGCCGGCGTTTCCCCTCCATGGCTCCCTCGCGAAAAGCGGGCAGCGTTTGGAAGGGAATCTACCGCTGCCTTCCACGCCGCCTCAGCGACAGGCGAGGAATCGCAGTATGAAATAACACCGGCTTGTTTACAACATCGTTCGTGGAGTCTTCAGAGCGGAGCGCGTGGCGCGATAACGCCGGACGCGCTCCGCTCCGAGGACTCCGCGTCGCGGCTAACCCACCTTTCACCCAAAC
>JBBRIK010000285.1:0-6761 GCA_038221045.1 Gemmatales bacterium | reverse complement strand
GGTTGCGAGAATGTTGTAGGTAACGGCCGTGAACCCCATGCGCGAGCCCCCCTCAGCGAGCCTGATAGACTTCCACCGTTCGCCCATCCGGATCTCGGCCGCTTCCGTAGTACCACGGCGGTCGAGGACGGCGGCCCTTGCTCTGGGGCAACGCGATGCTCCTTCGCTCCCTTTCTCTCAGGAGTTAGCGGCTGGCTCCTTGCGCGCACCGCGATCACTTTTCCACTCCCTCCGGGGGTGTGGCGGCGAGGCAATTAATGAATTCAACTTCACGTTAACGGCTGAACGCTGCGCCGCCAAGAACGAATTACTACACGCCCCGATAGTCCTCTACGGCACGCAAAGAACGGGCCCGAGGTCGTCCGATGAACTCCGACCTCAATGGGGGAAATCTAAGGAGATGCGGGTGAGTAACGATCAGAACAGGCCGCCGACGGTATCGCCCTGGAATGATGACGCTTCCCCCTTCAGCCGACAGGCCACCGCCTTGAAGATCGCCTCGTGATCGGTCCCGGCACAACTGCCCGGCCCCGCCTCGATGAACCACCACCTGTCATCCACTCCACGAGCGAAATCCGCGACGATCAGCCGGGAGCGAAACGCTGTGGCAATGAATTCTGCCAATCGCCTCAATTCCTTCAGGTCGCTGACCGAGGGCGGGAAACCAGCGGGCCGAGAGACAATGGGCAGATGGTGAAACGACCAGGCGAATGCCTCCCCATCGATAATCCACGTTCGGATCTCCTGGGCAACTGGACCGTATCGTCCTGCGCCCGCAGGCAGCAGATCCAGCCACTCGCGGGCCAGGATAGTCGCGTCCCAGCCGAGAGCGCGACGCAGTGCAGTGGACTCGACCTCCAGTTCTTCAATTGTGCGGACGCGCGAGATTTGCCCTCCCTTCTTCCACGACGACTCTGCCGTGCGGACAAATAAGGGAAATGGCAACTCGTCGGGCAAAGGTACGTCGAGCGGCAACATCCATGTCCTCGGCGAAGGAACCTGCACCCTCGCATCTTCCAGAGCCTGCAGGACGGAATCGAGGCGCAGTAACGGTTCGCGTTCTGCAGGCCGGTCGCGAACAAGGGGCAGAGGGGCGACGAGGGCGTGGTAATCGTCGATCGGGCGTGCGCCAGCGTAGAGGAATCCTGCGACGTTCGGGTCAGCCTCTCCGATTGGCTTGGCTCCGAGGTCGTCGAGCCAGTACAAGATTTGGCTACCGATCTTCTCATGATAGGCATCGTCGCGCGAATCATAGAGGAGTTGCGTCATGGAGAGAGTTGCCTCGCCGGGCCTCAAGGGAGGTTGCCCAGAATCGTAGATCGTCTCTTGAAGCGGTCGCAGTGCCGGCGAAACTCAACGCGCCAATCCTCGACGTGAACCTCTCGGATAACAGACATCCGCAACTCCTCCCTCGCCCCGTTCACCGCTGTTCGGTCAGAGGTCATCGTTGATCGCATCGAGATCGAATTCTTCGGGATCGAATTCACCGCCGACCCACTCCAGCAGTTCCGCGTGCCGCTTGTTCTTGGGATCGCTGATGGCTGCCAGGAGGTCACCGTAGCCCCACGGACCGCCGCAGTCTTCCGGCGGGCAGGCCCGCTTCCCTGCGATGCAGCGAGGGTAGAGTACATCCTCCTCGGCTTCGAGTTCCTTCTCGATCTCGATGGTGTGGTCCCAACCGTCCCCGAAATCGTAAAGGTAGGAGAACTTTTTGATGCGCCGGAAGGGGAGCGTACTCAAGTTCACGGTTTGCTCGTCTTCGGACTCGAGGATCCCGTTAGGGTCTGGTTCGCTGTACTCCACCCCGCCGACGGTGAAGGAGTGCAGATGGGCATGTCCCCAGCCCATGCACGTCTGGATCATATCGTGCAGATCGTATAGCGAGCAGTCTATCGTCTGGAGCCGTCGCCAGATCGGCGGGCGGACATTCTTCAGGGTGATTTTCAACTGATAGACCACCGAGGATGGTTTGGCCTTCGCCATCGCACCTCTCCCTCTTGCGTCGATGGGTCCGAGATAAGCATTAAGGCGAGCGGCAAGAAATAGTTTACCCGTAGCCGCATTCGCCAGAATGCGGGTGAATGGCGAAAACCCGCATTCTGGCGAATGCGGCTACGGGTAACAAAATTACTGCCTCTCGCCTTACGAGCCAGTTGGGGACGCGGATCAGAACAGCGGTAAGGAGCGGGCGTCCTCCAGCAGCGCCATCGGCCGGCCCTCGCGGCTGCGGAAGGTTCGCTCTTCCGGGATGCCCAGCGCCTGATACATCGTCGCGGCCAGATGCTCGGGATACACCGGACGGTCGGCCGGATACGCTCCCACCTTGTCGGACGCGCCGTAGACCTGTCCGCCCTTGATGCCGCCGCCCGCGAACAGGACCGTCTGACAGTGAATCCAGTGATCGCGGCCCGTCCCCTTGTCGCCGCCCGAACGCGGATCGCCGATCCTCGGCTTGCGGCCCATCTCCGCCATCACCACCACCAGCGTCTCATCGAGCAGGCCGCGCTGCTCCAGGTCCTCCAGCAGGGCCGAGTAGCAGGCGTCGAACGCCGGCAGCAGGACGGTCTTCAGCACCTTGAAGTTGCTGCCGTGTGTGTCCCAGATGAAGGCCCCGTCGATCGTTTTGCCGATCCAGTGGACGCAGACGCTCGGCACTCCCGCCTCGACCAGTCTCCGCGCCAGCAAGACGCTCTGGCCGTTGACGTCCTCGCCGTAGCGGTCGCGCACGGCCGGCGGCTCCAGGCTCAGATCGAAGGCCCGCTTGGCCTGACGCGACGTCAGCACGTCCATCGCCTTCTGATGGTGGACGTCATAGGTGTGCCCGGTCTCCTGATGATGCCAGCCGTCGATGCGCTTGAGCAACTCCTTGCGATCGCCGAGCCGGCGCAGGTCGATGTCGGCGGGGAGAGCGAACTGAGGCACCGTCAATTCACGCGGTTTGTCGAGGGTGCCGCGAACCATGAACGGCTCGTAAGCGGGGCCGAGCAGGCCGCTGAACTGGCCGGGATTGACGTAGCCGGTGATCTCGCCGCTCCGGGCCGGCAACTGCACGACGCCGGGCAGTCCATCGCGCGCCGCCGCCCGCTGCCAGGCGACGACGGAACCGATGAAGGGCCAGTCGTCGTTCTTCGGTTTGCGATTGATGCTCTCGGCGAAGAAGGAGCGGTCCGGACGATGGCCGGTCAGCATGTAGTAAGTGTCGGCGTGATGATCGCCGTCACCAATGACACGACCGCTCATGGTGACGGAGCGCACCAGGGCCAGATGATGCGCCAACTTGGCCGTGCGCGGCAGATGTTCGCACAGGCGAATGCCGGGAGCCGACGTCGCGATCGACTTGAACTCGCCGCGATACTCGACGGGTGCGTCTGGCTTCATGTCCCAGATGTCGATGTGGCTGGGGCCGCCGAACAGCCAGAGTAGAATGCACGATTTCACGCGCTTCGGAGCAGCGGCCCGCAGACGCAGCATCTCCGGCAGGCCGAGAGCCAGCGCGCCGAAGCCGACGCCCTGCATGAGCCGGCGGCGCGTCCAGGAAGCGTCGGTAAAGCGCGCGATGATCGGGTTCATGGTGTGGACCCTTCCTCGAATCCAAAAACATGTTCTCATGATGATCCCGTCGTATTGTACAATCATGCGGAGAGCGGTTCCATCAGTTGCAGCGCCTTGAAGACGAGGTCCCTCGGCCTTCACTTCCTCGATCCGTCTCAGAAATCGCGAAGAGGCATTCCCATGCACTCCTTCCGCATTGTTCTCGGGTTCTTGTGGTTGGTTCCTTCGGCGGGCTGGACTCAGCCCTCCAGAGAACCGGATCCGCGCTTGCAGGCCGGTCGCCAGTTGCAAGGACAGGGGGAAAAGGCTCGCGAGCAACTCCAGTTGACGCAGGCGGCCCATTGCTTTGCCCAGGCCGCTGAGGCTTATCAACGGGCGGGGGAGCCTCGACTGGCGGCGGCAGCCTCACAGGAGGTGGAACGCTTGCTTCCGCTGACGAAACAGACGATCGCGGTCAAGGCCCATATCACCCTGCTCGCTGTGGACCGAGCGGAAAAGCAACTCGTACTCGTCAACAGCACCAACGAAGTCCTTGTCTGGAACCTCGAAAAGGGTTCTGTCAAGCACACGTTGAATATTCCAATCGAGAAAGATGATTATCTCCACTGGATCGGGGACGCCGCCTGCACCGGCGATGGCTCACGGCTGGCGGTCGCGGGCGGGCGGCGTCTCTTTCAGGTTTGGGACCTCACCACGGGAATGCAACTCCCCGGTTTCGGCAAGGTACCTTACGACGCCGACAGCGTTTCCTTCTCACCCGATGACAGGTACCTGATCGCCTCGGGTAAGGATTTCGTTCAGGTCTGGGAAAGCCGATCGGGGAAAACGGTGAAGCTCGTCGATCGCCTGGCGAAGGACAACCCCTGGCCGCGCTGGCCGGCGCGTCGATTCGACCGGGTCGTGCCGGCCCCTGACGCGAAGCGCCTGCTGAGTTTCGGCGCGGATGGGGCCGCTCTCCTCGACATGGAGAAAGGCCCGCTTCTCAACCTGGACAGGGCGGCCTTCCTCCGGGACCAAATCCATTTCACCCCGGACGGCACCAAGGTGGTCGCGGCAGGACGGGATGGCCGAGTCCTCGTCTGGGATGCCCGAGACGGGAAGCAGCTTTTCGTTCTCGAGGCAAAGGGCAAAGCGGAGCAGCCGAAGATCGCTCGTCTCCTCCTTACGCGCGATCAGCGGTGTCTGGTCGTACCCGCGTCCAGCGACGACCCTGCCCGGCTCTGGGACCTAACGAAGGGAACGGTCCTCCGCGACTACCCGGCCCCGGCCAATCAGGCGCTCGCCTTCAACGCCGAGGAGACGGTCTTTTTCAGCGCCGGCCCGAAGACGGTCGGAGTATGGGAAACCGCGACGGGAAAGAGACGCTGGTACGATTGGTCGCCGGGGGTCTTGATGACAAAGGCTCGATTCGTAGACCAGGGCCGGAAAATCATTGTCTGGGATGAGGCCGCCTGGCGTTTGCCCTTGAAATACTCCACGACCACCGTCTGCGCCTGGGCTGCTCTGAATGGCAGGCTCCTTCACAAAGGTTCTCTGCCTGCGGGGACCGATCGCGTGCGCGTCCTGGATAACGGCCTCTGTCTCATGGACCGCTATGTAACCGCCTCGAACCCTTCTCACACAGTGTTGCAGTTCCGGCCAGCGGAAGCGATCCGTGCGGAGACGGTGGAGTTTCCGAGTTTGACGCTCTCGGCCGACCTACCTATTCGCGGGGTGCAGTGCAGCCCCGACGAAAAATTTCTTGCCGTCTGGGGGAACGATGCCGCCCTCCAACTCTGGGACCTGGAGGGCAAAGTCATCCGCACTTTCAAGGCACGGGGTGACATTCGTGGCGCTCTGTTCACAGGTAACAACGGGGTAGCGGCCTGGTCGAAGGATAACGTTGTTCACCACTGGGACGTGGAGAGCGGCAAGGAGCACCGTCTCGATTTGGGGGCCGTGGTTCGAGGTGTGCGGGCGAACGGCGCGGGAACACGACTCCTGACGTGGGACGAGGACTACGACATCGCCTGGTGGGACCTTACGACCGGGAAGCGGCTGCATTCGTTCGCTCACACGCGATCCATCCTGGGAGTGGCGCTCGATCCCGCAAGGGAAACCGCCCTCTCCTGGAGCCTGGACGGCACCGCCCGCATCTGGGATTTGAACAAGGGACGCGAACGAGTAGCGCTCGCGCATGAGGGAGCTGTCGAGTTCGCGGCCTGGGGACCGGACGGGCAGGTCCTCACCTGTCAGGGTTCGAGGGTGAGGATATGGAAGGAGGGTGTCGCCCAACCCACTCACGAGCTGAATCAGACGGGAGTGGAAGGAGCGCAATGGAGCCGGGACGGAAAAAAGGTACTCACCTGGGGCTGGGAGGGGGACGTGAAATGGTGGACACTGGCTCCGCAGCCGGCGTTCAAGGCTTTCAAGGCCTGGCACGGGGGGACCGGGGGGGCCATGCGGGCGTGGCTGCTGCAGGAGGAGACGCGGATCCTGATCGTCGATACCGAAAACCGGGCTACCCTGTGGGAGGTTGATTCCGGAGAGTGGATCGCGGACTATCCGGATCCCAGAAAGTCGTGGTTGAGCAACGTCAACTCTGGTTACCGGGACAGAAGTGTGGGCGAGGCCATTGGCGTAAGTCCGGACGGGCGGCTCATCCTGAGAGGGGAAGTCGGCGTATCCATCTGGGATGGGAAGACGGGGAAACTGCTTGCCAAGGTTCCCCGTACCGCTTCTATCCGGGGAGTTCAGTTCCTGCAAGGCAACTCCCGAATTCTCGTGTGGGGAGGGAGTTTCGACGTGGACCTCTGGGACCTGTCGCGAGTCACCAGGCAGGACACGCGATCGGAACAATTGTTACTTCGCCTTGAGTTGCAGACCGGGCAGCGGCTTAATCAGGCAGGGCGTCTCGTCCCACTGTCGAACCGCGAACTGCGAGAGCGGGAAGTATCCATGCGGAAGTTCGGGTTCCCAGGAATGAAAATGGAGGATTGAACCATGCGTCCGATCGTGAAGCACCGAAGCGCTCTCCTGTTTCTCGCTTTCCTCCTGCTCATGGGGCATGCGAGTTTCGCCCGTTCCCCGCGGGAGCGTGACCGGTGGCACCTATCCGAGAATTCGCCGCACTTTGCCCTGTCCTTTGCCAGTATTGGGACCATCCGTCATTGGAGCATTACCTCTGTCCAGGACGGCATCACGCTTCAAGTCAATGGACCCGGCAAGTA
>JBBRIK010000284.1:0-6774 GCA_038221045.1 Gemmatales bacterium | reverse complement strand
AGAATGGCCTCAGGGGAGCGAACCCGTAGCCGGGAGAGGGGCGGAACAACGACTTGTGAGACCTCCAAGGGAGAGTTTTTGGAAGCCTCTTTGTAAGTTCCGTGAGAATCGGTAGTTACGCTTGACAGTGCCATTCGTGTCTGACACCTTTGTTTGCCACACCTTTGTTTGCCCGAGATCATTGAGTTCGCTGGGCCGGGCCTGGACCTGGGAGACGAGTTGCTGGAGTTCGTCGCGCGTCATGCGTCCTCCTCGGCGTCATCGAGGCCCATGCGATACTTAATGTCGTAGTTGAGGATGAAATCGAGTTCCTCGTCCGTGAAGCCGTAGTGCTTGGCCAGCGCCCGGTCGATTTCGTCGATGAGGTGTTTCGAGAGTTGAATCTTAAAGCATTGCGTCTCGGTTCGCCCTGTCTGTTTTTGGTTCCTCACGAGCATAGTGCTGTTGCGCCGGAGATCCTTTATATAGGAAGCGCCAAGGCGAGCAAGCGTCGAATCCGAGAGTACTTTCGATGGTATCGGAACGTTGTGAACGTCATAAGGGTTCAAGTGCCGACAGTTTGAAGTGAGGGTGTACCACCACCAGAAAGTATTGGAACTGAGAACCGCAATGATCGAATGCACGAAATCTGACTGGGCCAACGTGATCCATGTTTCCCGAGTGGAATGGCCAGACGTTCCATTGACAACGAAGTCGGGGGCAAAATCGGTGAAGACTTTCCAGTACAACCCGCCATCCGTTCGATAGTAAACCCTGTGAGAAGTCGTCCCAAGGAAATCTCGAAGCCTCGTGCAGACGGCCAGGCATTTCTGTAGCAGTTCCATTTCAACAGGAGACTGGAGTTTTGGAACCCAGAACGCAGGGCGTTCGTGAGGAACCTCGAAATATGCGATGCGTTCCATTAGCTGATCGCGATCCTCGGAACTCCACTTCTGGTAACCCGTCGAGAATGTTTTCGGCTCTGATGAGGGTGTGACGATGAAAATTGTCAAGGCTCTGTTGACCGTATCGAAAAGTTTCCCCGGACGCCAAGAAAAGTTACTGTAATGGGTATTCCGTTTCCCTTCCAGCATTTGCTGGACGACTTGCATGCGCTGTGTGGAAGGGAGAGACAGCGGAACAATCAGGCTGAAAGTTCCATTCGGGTTTAGTAACGCAAGACTCCGCTCAATACACATAGCATGAATTGCTTTGCTCCCTACACAGGCAAAATTATGCAGGACATATGCGACCTCCTTCTGCTCAAGATAGGGCGGATTTCCAAGAATCACATCGAACCCACCGTCGTTCATGATCCCGTAGAACTCCGCGAACCAGTGGAAGGGCCGATGGCTCTCGTGCCACGCGCGGTATTTTTTCTCTTTCTGAGGATCGACGTCATAGACGCCAGCGAGAAAGCGGTCGAGTTGATCGCGGAGATGATCGAGGAGCTTGCGTAAGCCTGTCTTGGCTTCGCTGAAGTCAATGGCATCCGGCCCGTATTGTGTTTGCAGGCGGCGAAATACCTGAAACAACTGCTCCGTCTCCTGAGCGTCCTGAAGGATCTGCTCGAGTTCCCCCGCGAAATCGAACTGTCCAGCCATCGCTTTTTTTACCTCGTCCAGCGAGGCGAATCCGACCAGGGTATTGCCCGCACGGATGTTGAAGTCGATGTCGGGCAGTGGTTCGAGCTTGTCGGCCTTCTCCACCTGGGCGACCAACTTCAGAAACAGCCGTAGTTTGCAGATCTCCACGGCCTCGTCCATGAGGTCCACGCCGTAAAGGTTGTTGACGATGATCGACTTGAGGATGAAGTAGCGCCGGTTCGGATGCAGGGCCACCCGCGCCAACTCCTCGCGGAAATCGATGTACCTGTCGCCCAACGCCTGCTCTCCCCCCCTTGCCAGGGCAGCCTCGTCGAGGAACGCTTGCATCCGCTCCAGACAGGCGTCATAAAGCGTTTCGAGAATGGTCAGGGCCGCAAACAGGAACGCTCCCGAGCCACAAGTGGGATCCAGGACGGAAACGGTCCTGATCGCCTGGTAAACCGCGCGGAGCAACTCTGGCCCCTCGCAGTTATGGATTGCATCCTCGGCGAATTGCCAGATGTCGAGGTTGCAGGTGATCAGATCGTTGACTTCGTGGATTTCGCCGGACTTCAGTCGCGCTCGCAGTTCATTGCAGCGCTTCCAGCGGGCGGCAAACTCGCGCCATGTCTCCGTCGGTAGGGCCAGGCCGGCGTCGGCCGGACGGTTCCAGCCGCCGCGCTGGCTGACGTCGGTCAGACCGGCGGCGATCTCCTCCGGCGGCTCTGCTCCGACCCCATGCCGAACCGCCTCATGGATATAGCGGTCGGGATTGTCGCGGAGTAGCTTCCAGAGAGCGGAACCCGTCTGGAAGGCGATGGCGCACTGCTTGCACGCCTCGCCCAGTACAAAGGGGAGAATGGTGTTGCGGGCGATGTAGCCGGTAATATCCTCCTTCGTGTAATAGGCGCCCATCTGCTTCTGGTTGATGTACTTCTCGAAGATGTAGCCGAGGACGTCCGGGTTGATCTCGCTGTCGGCGCGCAGCGGTCGTTCGTCGAGGTGCCACTGGTAGGCGTCGAAGAACTCGAAAAGTTTCTCGAAGGCCTTGTCGGCGATCTGGATCTCCGGGTAGGCGCGCTCCAACTCGTGCTCATCGAAGAGGCCGCCGTTGAGGTAGGGGACTTTGCCAAGCAGCTTGTCGAGTTCGGCAGTGCGCTTGCCCTTGCCCAGGCCCTCGTGAAACAGGCGAACGAGGAAGTGCCGGTAGAACGTGAGGAACTGGCCCTTGCCCTTCGTCGTCTGGACCTCGGCGAGCTTGTGCTTGAGGTAATCCGGGTCGTCGTTGAGAAAGCGTTTCTTCTGGATGAAGTAGACGAACATGAGCCGGTTGAGCATCAGCGACGCGTACCATGCCTGATCGGTTGCCTCCTTGATGCCCTTGATGAATCCCAGGAACTGCTCGTGTTCCTTCTTGAAGCGCTCGTAGAACCGTTTGGTGACGCGCTCGACGTCGAACGCCTGACGAGTCCGGCGGCTGACGTCGAGGATCGTCAGTTCCTCTTCTTCTTGCAGGCTCACGACAAGGTACTGAAGCTTCTGGGCGAGCATGTCGCCGGTCTGTCCCCTGGTGAAAGTCTGTTCGTGACAGCGCCCCGGCCTTCCTGGTTCGCGGCGGACCCATTGCCAGACTTGCCGGTTTCGTTGCTCGTCCGTGAAGATCAGGAGATGTTCAAACGCCGACTTCGCGACTTGCCGCTCCAGTTTCACTCGCGTCGCGCGATCTGGAAATTCCTCGTTTATCGGAATGGCACACTCGAAGACCTGCAAGCCGCACTTCTCAGCAATGGGACTGAAAGAGAAGGTTTGTTCGTCGGCAGCAGCGACCAGCGTGGAATTGGCGTGGTTCCAGCCAAGCTCCTCGATGAAGAGTTTCCGGAGCTCGAAGTTCTGGAGCAGGTGCTTGACGCGAGCGGGACTGAATGACATGGGTTATTTCCCCTGACCGGGAGCGGCCAGCCCAAGTGAGCAGATGATATGCGCTTCCTGGCGTTGTTGCTCCTCCTCGACGATGCACAACCGCCCTTCCTCGCGCAGGGCGACCACCAGTTCGGCCAATTCGACGTCTGAGATGCCGGCCCGCAACTGGCGATTGAGCATGTCCACGGCCGTCGGGCGCAGTGGAAAGCGATAAATCTCGTCGATGGCGCGCTTCAATTCGGGCGAGTCGAAGAGACTCCCCTTGATGGCTTCGGCATGGTGTTTCAGGCGTTCGTAGGTGCGGAAGCGCGCCCCCGAAGGCCGGCCGAGCTGTCCGCCAACTTTCTTTTCTTCGGTCGCGATGCTCTCAACTGCTCGCTGCACCAGCGCATGATGATTGTCCGCGCGCGGCTGGGGGACTGTGTCCGGAGTACAGGCGGCGGCCCGGAGGATCGAGAACTGAGACTCAGAAACGCTCTGGCCCTCGCTGTTCATCCAGGCCAGGGCATCATTGCCCTCGGCAGTTCGCACATAGACCAAGACTCCCGCCGGTTCGAGAGGCGTCGGCAAATGCGCCTTCGTGCTGAAGACGACCGGACGCATCGAGGGAATGGTTTTTTGCAAGGAGGGATCGGCGGTCAGAGCGTTCTTCCAGATCTGGTAGGCGTAGGATGCCAAGTCCACCTCGCCTTCCGCGTCACCGTCGAGGATCCCGGATTTTTCATGGTAGAGATCGAGGATGGCCTGCCCGTCGCCGTCGCCCTCGAAAAAGGTCTCGTCCGCACCCACGACCTCGGCATTCTCCTGCAACCGCTGCCGGACGCGAGCGCGGAGCCGAATGATACGCTCGATACCCTCGGCCGGAAGAAACGAGTAACAGCGGATCGTCTCCGCTTTCTGGCCGATGCGATCGACACGGCCGGCCCGCTGAATGAGACGGATGATGGCCCAGGGCAGGTCGTAGTTGACCACGATGGCGCAGTCTTGAAGGTTTTGCCCTTCGCTAAGGATATCGGTCGCCAGCAAGACATTCAGTTCCTGTTCCGGCGGCACCTGGGAGCGGCAATCGTTGCTCACGGGACTGAAGCGATAGGCGAGCGCGGTTGGATCGGCAGCGCTTCCCGTCGCCGCGACCAGGCGCGAGATCCCCCGGGCATGCAGTTGCGTTTCGAGGTAGTCGATCGTATCGGCAAACTGGCTGAAGATCAGCACCTTCTCGCCCTTGTGTTTCACGGACACCAGTTTGCACAGAGCGTGGAGTTTGACGTCCGTGCCGGGGTCCCAGGGGCCGCAATCGGCGAGGACGGCGAGCAACGCCTTGTTGTCTTTCCGCAGATCGCGCCGGAGGGCGGGAACGAAAAGCGAAGACCGAACCCACTTGAATCGCTTCTTGAAGGGCCCCGTGTAGTTGGCGTACAGGTCAGCGGCGCGAGCGTTGAATTCGGCTTCGGTGGTTAGCTGGAGGGAAACAGGTCCCTGATTGTCTAACGAGTCTTCATCGTCCGCGTTCTCGGCTGGCTCGAACAGAGGGTCCTCGGCATCGAGGCCCCAATCGAGCAAGCCGGCTTCCTGAGTGCCGATGGGCAGCGGCAGATCGTGGGCCAGGGCGTGGAGGAATACACAGTTGCGGAGGATGTGCCGCTCGACGGATTGCAGGAACGCATGGCCGCTGCTCTCCAGCCGCTTGAACAGGTTGGTCCGGCAAAAGCCCATGAGTCGCTTGCCGGCGCGGGAGAGGTCCTGCAAACTGCGATCCTCGGCCTGCGTCGTCGGGCTGTCCGGCGATGGATTGACGTAATTGCCCAGACCGTAGCGAGGCAGGCGCAACTTGTTTATCGCCTCGATCACGGGATCGGAGTAAAGTTGGGCGTACTGGTCGGCTGGATTCCCGTCGTCGATCTTGAACGGCACCGTGTAGGGGATGCGTTTCGGGAAGTAGGAGAGCGTTCCGTCCTCGAAGGTCAGGAACTTACGGCCATTCTTCGGGTCGGACTGCGCGTAGTTATCCTGAATGAAACTGCGCGTCCGGCGCACGAGGAAGAGCCGCATCAACTCGCGCCAGTCGTCGGGATAAGCGCTTTTCTCGAAGCCAGCCAGCGTTCGCACGCCGCACTGATGACGGCGAATGAACTCGGTCTCGCCAATGTCCTGAAGATATCGCTCCGGCCGAATGCCGATGTCCTGGTCCTCGGGCATGAACAGGCGGAGTTGATTGGCCAGGTCGAGGTAAGTCCTGTTGTAGGGCGTGGCCGAGAGCAAAATGCAGCGGCTCTCGTTCTTGCGGATGTAATCCTGAATGACCCGGTAGCGCTTGCCCTCCCGGTTGCGAAGGTTATGGCTCTCGTCGATCAGAACGAGACGGAAGCGCAGCAGGCCCGGCAATTCCTTGGCGACCCGGCTCATGGACAGAACGCGGGCGCGGAGCCGATAGCGATCGCGATAATCTTCCCACAGCCTGACGAGGTTTTTCGGACAAAGGATGAGCGTCTCGAGGCCGAAGTCATCCTCGAAAATCCGGGCCAGCGCGGACGCCATCAGGGTCTTACCGAGTCCGACAACGTCGCCAATCAGCACGCCGCCGCGCTTGTTGAGATGGTGGGCGGCGATCTTGACGGCAGCCTTCTGGAACTCAAAGAGCCGGTTGCCAAAGTCGGCCGGGATCCTGAACTCCGCCAGTCCCGCCCGCGCTTCCTGGGAGAGATGGTAGGCCATCTTGACGTAGATGTGAAATGGCGGGATCAGTGCTTCGCGAGCCCAACTCTCCTCGATGATCTGGGCCAGCTCCGACGAAATGTCGATGCACCATTTATCGTCCCAGCGATCCTCGAACCACTTCGACAGTTTCTTGCAGGCATCCAGGTCGAGAACATCGACATTCAACTCGCCCTGGTTCACCAGACCCGACATCGTCAGATTGCTGCTGCCGAGGTATCCGACGATGGGATTGATGGGGTCGGACCGAAACAGGAGGTAGAGTTTGGCGTGAAGCGTGTGGCGAAGGAACAGCTTGACGACGACCTGTCCCGCTTTCAACTGCGCCGCGAGACGCCTCAATCCGGCTTCGTCCTCGTTGGTCGGCGTGCCAATGATGAGCTGGTCGCGGAAGGCATCGGCCAACTGCTTGCGGAAGCGCAGGGCCGTCTGGTTATCGATGTTCTCGTCGCTCCCTTTGATGCTGAGCGCGGCCCGCAATTCCTCCTCTGGAATTCGCTGCATCCCTACCAGAAGCCGGCAACAATGGCCTTCTCCGCCTTGCCACTTTTCGACCAGCGGCCCAAGCTCCTTCCAG
>JBBRIK010000283.1:0-6778 GCA_038221045.1 Gemmatales bacterium | reverse complement strand
GTCGCTGAACAGGGTGATCTTGTTCAGAAACGTCTCCGGCGCGGCATATAAGGGCGTAATCGCATTCAGTTGAAACTTCGCCTGGTCCTGTCCATTCAGTTCGGCCAGGCTGTTCACCAGTCCAAAGTCGGCCACCTTGACGTGCTGGTGAACGAGGAACAGGTTGCGCGGTTTTACGTCGAGATGTTGCAGGCCGTATTCCTGATTCATGAGATCGAGGACTTCGGCGGCCTCGCGCAGGAAGAGCAGCAAATCATTCCGGGGAATCCCCGCATTCCCGCCCGCCCGGCACTCCAGGAGCAGATCGTGGAGGCTCTTGTCGGCCAGCTCCATGACGATGAGCAACTCGCCGCCCGCGTATTCGACGCGATCCATCGACAGCAAGAAGGGATGGCGGATCGACTTGACGTGCTGGAGGGCGCGCAATTCCTGTTCGGCGCCGCAGACTTCGTTGCCGAGCAACTCGCCGTCGCTGCCATGAACGAACTTGATGGCCTTGAAGAGTCCGCCGGGGGCCTCGCATTTCCACACTTCACCGAAGCCACCCTTGCCCAACGGTTCGATGAGACGATAGCCAGGAATTGGCTCCGCGTTGGGTTCCTTGATCAGGGGGGTGGACAGGGAACGCACTGGCATAATGGCGAACATCCGGAGGGAGATCGGTCCTCGACGGCGCGGCGACAAACCGGGAGGGCAGGCCGGCCCTCGAAGCAAACATAGTTCATGGACGCTCCTGGGGACGAGCCACAGGGAAAAATGTGCGCGGAAATACCTTCGTGCCGCTTGCGGCTTTGCACACGACCGCTACGCCACAAGCAGCCCGAAGCTATTTCCGCTCTCGTTCAACATCAAGGAACAGAGGCGGGAAGGGCCGCGGGACCCTTCAGGGACGCGACCACGAAGCGGAAGTCGTTGGCGTACAGGCCGGCGAATCCTGAGAACTCCGGCTCATCCTCCTCCGGCTCGGGATTGTCCAGGACGGACAGGAAAGCATCGACGACGGCAGGGTCGAACTGAGTGCCACGACAGCGGACCAACTCGGCACGGGCCTGCTCCGGGGTGGAGGAAGCCTTGTAACTTCGCATGGAAATCATGGCGCAGTAGGCATCTGTCACGCAGACGATACGAGCGGCAAGTGAGATCTGCTCGCCCGACAGACCTTCCGGGTACCCTTTCCCGTCGTAGCTCTCGTGATGGTGCAGCACCACATCCGCCACGCGGTCGAGCATGGGCACCCGCGCGAGCAGGTCGCGTCCGACGCGCACATGAGAGCGCATCAGTTCCCACTCTTCGGGCAATAACTTGCCCGGTTTGTTGAGTACGCCATCGCTGATGCCGATCTTGCCCACGTCGTGAAGAAGTTCTCCGTAGCAGACGATGCCACGATCGCTGTCCGACAGATTCAACCTCCGCGCCGTCAATCGACTGTAGCGGGCCACGAGGGCGCAGTGGCCGGACGTATACGGATCCTTGGCCTCGACCGCGTCAGCCAGAACGCTGACGATCCTTCGTGCGGAGTTGCTCGGCCTGGGCGAGTTTGAGCGACGCATACTCACGCGACCAGGCCGAGCGGGTCTGGCGATACTCTTCTCCGGCCAGGTCGAGGGCCGCCAGCACGGGGTCGGTGTCCGCCGAAGATTCGGGGAGTAGCGGGGCGTCCAGGATGCCTCGATGGGCCTGTCCGGATTCACCGTCTCGTTGCTGGAGGTCGTTCATTTGCGGACTCCCTTCTTATCGGCGAGACGTCTCTGCCGCGAGGCGTTGGTCGTCGAAACCTTTGGATTTGTTCACTAACGTTCGACTGGAGTTGCCAGGTTCTCGGGCCGGTGTGGCCCCGACAGACTGCTGCCTGTCTGGCCCTCCCCGTCGAGTGGTCCCTGGTAGACCTTGACGCGATTTCGACCCTCGTGCTTGGCCTGGTAGACAGCCTGATCCGCCGCCGCCAGCAACACCTCGGCGGAGTGGCCGCGCTCCGGCACGGTGGTGGCGACCCCGAGGCTAATGGTGACTCGATCGTGGACGCTGGAGGCGGGATGCTGTAGGCACAGTCCCTCGATACTCTGCCGCAGCGTTTCAGCGACAGAGCGAGCGCCCTGCATGCCGGTGTGGGCCAACAGAACGACGAACTCCTCACCGCCATACCGCGCCACCGAGTCACCGGGCCGGCGGGTCAGCGTGTTCAGCGTCGAGGCCACTCGCCCCAGGCATTTGTCTCCCTGCGGATGTCCGTAATAGTCGTTGTAGTTCTTGAAGAAGTCGATATCAATCAAGATCAGGGACAGAGGCAGAACTTCACGGGTGGCGCGTCCCCACTCCTGGCGGAAGAGGATGTTGAAGAAACGGCGGTTGGCGATCCCGGTCAGTTCGTCGAGGATCGACAGACGCTGCAACTCCTCGTTGAGCCGTTTGAGTTGCTGGGTCGCGTCGAGCAATTCGTGTTCGCGTGCCGAGCAATTGTCCAGTTGCCCTTTGAGGTGAACCGCCGCCCGCATCCGGGCGACGAGGGCATTCTCCTCAATGGGTTTAACGACGTAGTCGCATACCTCGGCCGCGAAGGCGTCCTCAAGTGTCGCCCGATCGGGATGGGCGGTCAGAATCAGAACGGGAATGTCGTGTAGCCGTTTCACCGCCTTGGTTCGCCGGCAAAGTTCGATACCATTGAGCCCGGGCATTTCCGCTTCCGCGAGGACCACATCGATCTTGTTCGGAGAGTCGGGATTCGCGGATTCCAGCATTTTTAGGGCTGCCTGTCCGCTATTCTCCGTCAACACGTCCGAGTATCCCCGCGCTTCGAGCAGCGACTGGATGTGCTGACGCGTCTCGGTGGAGTCGGTAACGATCAGGACGCTCACGGACTACTCCTTTTCGGCCCCTACGCTCACATAAACGACAGGTACAGAGGCGGGGAAGCGTGGGCGCCCCTTAACGGGGTTGGGCCTTCTTGCCTGAGGTTTCGACGGTTGGTGCAAAACAGATGCCGGTTCTACTTCAGGAGTCGGGGGGACGCTTGTCGCGAAGTCGTTCAGAGGAAGAAGTGAACCTGCGCGGGAAGGGGGTGTCAGGTTCAGAAGGACGTTCCCTTGCCCCTGTCCAGCCCATTGAGTATTCTGAGGCTGGAGAAGGGTCCCATAAGTGGACCGCGAACCTCAAGGAGAATCAGGGAGTTTGACGGAAGACATCGTGCATCGATCCGGAGAGGTGGCTGAGTGGCCGATAGCGCCGGTTTGCTAAATCGGTGTACAGGTAATGCTGTACCGCGGGTTCGAATCCCGCCCTCTCCGCTTGTGTTTTCTGGATTTCTCTCTCTTGCCGCTTGCGGCGTGGCGGGCTGCCCGCTACGCCGCAAGCGGCAAGATTCGCACGGACAGGGCGAAACGCAAAACCGGAAACAGATTCAATGCTTCCTGGCGTCCTCGTCCGTGAACGGATAGTTCGTGAATAGCGTCTTGCCGAGTCCAAGGTACGGATCGTCGAGGTCCGCGAGCAGAATCTCCTTGTATACCTTCTTCGTGATCTGCGGACAGCCTACCTTGCCGGACGCGGCCAACAGTTCGGACACCTCACGGCGACGGATGCTCTCATTCGCCTTCGTGTCCTCGACGAGATACTTGAAGGTCACGCCATCGTCGCCCTTCAGGTCCGCGTCCGTTCCCGGAGTGGCAGCAGGGAGAGGCTTCGGTCCCCCAAACGGGGTGGCTGCTCCGCCCTTGACCAGGATCGCCTTGACACCGCCCTCGATCTTTGCCTTCATCATCATGGCGACATTGATCAGTTTCGGCAGCGGTTCGTTATTCTTCATCGCCTCCACCTGGCCGCGATGATATTCCTGCAACCTCTCCGTCCGCTTCTCCACGCCTTGCTGATCGGCATAGTTGGCGATCAGGCGCAGCTGCTCCAGCCGGATCTTGTAGCCTTCGGGATCGTAGATGCCGGCCACGAGGTCATACACCTGGCCATCGGCGGCACAGCAGTAAGTGGCGATGTTGCCATGCAGCGTGCGCGTCAACTTGGTGCCGTTGCCGAAGTCGATGTGGACCAGCGGTACGGGACGAACAGTTTCCCAGATCGCTTCAAAGTTGGCGTTGATGTAGTTCGCAACGTCAGGCCGGGAGAACAACACGGTTCTCGCTAGACGTGCGTTCGTTCAGCAGAATTGATCGTCGAGTTTGCCCATCATCTGGAACACCAGCACCGGTCTCTTCGACTTCAGGGCCGCAGCCTGAGCATCCTGGATGGTCGCGTGCCAGCGGACCTTGCCCGGCTCAACCTTGGGATTGACGAAATCCTTCTCCGCAGGAGGAGCCGGTTGTTTGACGGCCTTGACCTGGGCGTCGATGAGGGCCTGTTGACTGGCGGCCTGGATGAACTGCTGCAGGCCAGGCTCGATGCGGATGCTTTTGCCGAAATCCACTCGCGGTGGATTGGGCTTCGCTTGACGTACTATCGCGGCGTTCTGGAGAACGCCCGCGATGGCGGGTTCGATGAGGACGGTTTTGCCGCGATCCAGACGCGGCTGAGGCGCTGGCACGACGGGGGCTGGTTTGTCCTCGCTTGTCGCGGTGCCGGCGTGCAGGCCGATCAGGGCCAGACCGACGAATCCCGCCAGAGCGAGAAAGCGTTTTGAAGGATTCATGCGTGTACTCCGTATGGCGTTCCGGACGAAAATACGTCCCGGCCTCGGCCACGAACGCATTCTACCGTGGAGGCGGCGGCGAAGGTGTAACGTCTTGTAACAAGCGATTTGCAGCGAAAGTTGGGCAATCCAGCAATCCAGCGAAGGGACGGAAAAATTCTTTGCCGTCATCGATGGGTGAGATAAAGTGTGATTCACTCTAGACCGATCTCGACTCACTTCCGCCAGGTGAAGATAGCGTGTGGAACTATTGAATTCGTCTTCCATCACCGGGGAATAGCTCCATGAAACCTCGTCCTCTGGTCTTTGGAGTTCGCGAGCAGGTGGGCAATACGGAGAAATAACGCGATGAAACTCCTCGGTCTACTACTTCTTGGCCTCAGCGCATTCGGAGCGACGTTCGCCCTCGTACGGATCCTCGATCTCGCTGCGCCCGAGGACGACCTTGCGGACATGGTCTGGATTCCCGGCGGCGAAGTTACCCGCGGCAGCGACAATCCCAGGATGCGCGACGCCCAGCCGCGACACCAGGTTGTGGTAGACTGTTTCTGGATGGATCGGACCGCAGTCACCAACGAGCAATTTGGACGATTCGTGAAGGCGACCGGGTACGTCACGGTGGCCGAACGCACTCCTTTGGCCAATGACTTTCCGGGCGCTCCTCCCGAAAGGCTCGTGGCGGGTTCAGTGGTCTTCACTCCGCCAGAAGGCCCCGTCCCGCTCGACAATCATCTTTGCTGGTGGGACTACGTCAAGGGTGCCGACTGGCGGCACCCGGAAGGACTGGAAAGCGATCTGAAAGGTCGGGAGAAACACCCCGTCCTTCAGGTCGCCTGGGATGATGCCGTCACATATGCGAAGTGGGCCGGCAAGCGCTTGCCGACGGAGGCCGAGTTTGAGTTCGCGGCTCGCGGCGGACTCGACCACAAGAAATACGCCTGGGGCGATGAGCTAAAACCGGACGGCAAGTGGATGGCCAACATCTGGCAGGGCAAGGTCCCCTACGAGAACACCAAGGAAGACGGCTTCCTGGCGACGGCCCCGGTTGGATCGTTCCCGGCCAATGGCTACGGACTCCACGACATGGCCGGCAACGTCTGGGAGTGGTGCGCGGACTGGTATCGTCCCGATTACTACCAGAAGCTCGCCGGAGAGGGACCGCCCATCAAGAACCCTCAGGGGCCTAAAGATAGCTTCGACCCCGCTGAGAAGGGGGTCGCCAAGCGCGTGATGCGCGGCGGTTCGTACCTTTGCACGGACCAGTATTGCACGGCCTATGAAGTCGGCGCCCGCGGCAAGGGCGCTCCGGACAGCGGCACAAATCATGTCGGCTTTCGCTGCGTGAGTACGGAGAAGAAGGCGGAAAAGGGATCCGCGAGAGGTTTGCCTCGTTGACTCACGGGGTGAAATGTTGGTGTCCTGGAGTACTGCCCTTCAGACCGTGCCGGATCTGGGTAACATCTTCAAGAGAGAAGGGAGAGGAATCGCATGTCACACACAAACGAACCCGACACGATTCAATGTGAGGTTGCAGGCTCCGCCTTGCGCAAGGATCGGCGAATCCTTCCTTCCTCAAGCGTTCGCGTCGATCTTGCCGGGCTGTCCAACCAGGGCAAGGTGCGCCTCAATAACGAGGACCATTTCCTCATCGTCCGGTTTGGCCGCTTCCTGGAAAAACTGGCGAGCAACCTTCCCCCCGACGAATTACCCTCTCGGATCGACCAAGCCGGCTACGGGATGATCGTGGCAGATGGCGTCGGGGGCGCCGCGGCCGGCGAGGAGGCCAGCCGGCTCGCCATCAGTGCGTTCGTCAACGCATCCCTCACCACCCCGGACTGGATCCTGCTTCTCGAAGATGACGTCTTTGCCCAGGAGGTCATGCGGCGGGCGGCGGAACGCTACCGGCGCGTCAGCGCCGTGATGACCGAACACGCCGACGCCGACCCGCGTCTTGAGGGGTTTGGCACCACCCTGACGCTTGTCCTGACGCTTGGAGAAGATGCCTTCGTGGCCAACGTGGGAGATTCCCGCGCCTACCTCTTCCGCCAGGGGAACCTGACTCAGTTGACCCGCGACCACACGGCCGCCCAGCCGATGGCGGAACACGGCCTTATCGATCAGCGCGAAGTGGCCACGCATCGCTTA
>JBBRIK010000282.1:0-6789 GCA_038221045.1 Gemmatales bacterium | reverse complement strand
TACGTCATCGACGGCTACAACCTTCTGCATCACGTTGGCCGTTTGCAGGCGAAGCGTCCTGCCAACCTGGAGGCGGCCCGGCTGAATTTGTTGCAACTGCTCCACAGCCGTTTCGGCAACGAGGCGGTCCAGGTCACGGTTGCCTTTGACGCCCGGCGCGCCCCCTCGGACGTGCCGAAGCAAGAATCCTATCTCGGCATCGCGGTCCACTTCACGCATTATGAAGAGGCGGACGATCTGATCGAGGCCATTATTCGCAAGGCATCGACGCCGCAACAGTTGACGATTGTCTCGAATGATCGGCGCATCAAGGACGCGGCGCGGCGGCGTCACTGTCCCATCGTCGAGTGCGTCGAGTTCTGGGAAATGCTGCTGCACAAGCCGAAAGGGGAGACGAAGCCGGCCGTCGCGGAGAGTGAACGCCCGACACTGAGCCGCGAAGAAGTGGACGCATGGGTCAAGGAGTTCGGCGATCTCGAAGACGATCCCGGCTTCCGCGAGTTGTTCGGCGACGACATGATGGAGGAGTAACACCCCTGTAGTTGCACGCGATTCAGCCACGCGGTTGTAGGCGCGAGAAATCGCAGGCGGTATCATCGGTAGGATAGAGGTCCAGGACAAGCAAGGACCACCGATGGCGCGGGGCGAATCCAGTGAACAGGGCCGAGTTACAACAACTTGCCAAGGACCGAATTCGCGATGCGAAGGCCCTCCTCGCAGGCCGCAGATGGTCAGGCGCCTACTACTTGGCCGGCTATGCGGTGGAGTGTGGGCTGAAGTCTTGCGTCATCAAGTATCTGATGACGACAGACCAATTTCCCGAGAAAAGATTCTCCGAGCAGTGCTGGACGCACAACCTGGCACAGCTCATCGTTCTCGCCGGCCTCAAAGCTGCTCTCGATGCAGATCTGGGAGCGGATCTGGAATTGGCGAGGAAATGGGCCTTTGTCAGGGACTGGAATGAGTCGAGCCGATATGCTCGCAAGAGTAAAGCCGAGGCGATGAGGTTGTACAAGGACATCACGGACGCCCGACACGGAGTATTGCCATGGATAATGTTACGCTGGTAGAGAGCCAGATCGAGGATGGCCAAAAACTCATCGCGGAACTCGAACAACAGGGATTCCCCGTGACTGCGGTTTTCTGGCTCAAAACAATCGATGATCCTCAGTGGTTCCTCTACCTCGCAGCTTCGGTCGTCGATAAACGGAGAGGAGTCAAGCCCTACGGCAGGATTCAAGCGATCGTCCGCCAGATGCCGCAGCCTTTTTGGATCGATCCGCTCGATGTTAAATTGATCGGTACGACGGAGCCGCTCACGGAAGCCATTCTGGAGATGCTCCGGCGTTATCCTGGAAAGCGTCCTGTCCATTACACGGGCGACCACCTCGGTGACGTGAGCATCGACGGAGCATACATCTACGCGCTCCCGATTTCCGGTGATCTCCAGCCCCAATCTACTTGACGGAAACCGGGGTCCTCACTCCTCGGGGCGATACTGCATCAGCACCCATTCCTTCTCGCGGAACAGCTTCACTCCCTTGCCCTCTCCCAGACGTTGATTCAGATATTTCAGCGTCGTCTCGGCCGTGTTCTCGTCCGTGCTGCGGGCTACCCCTCGGATCGTGATCGGCTCCTCCAGCATCAGCCAGACCGCGAACGAGCGGATATCGCCCAGAAGTTTGCGCTCGGACTCGGGCACCTTCGCCATCGCCAGCCCGGCGGAAAGCGTCTGGGCGTATTTTGGCTCGACGTGGCCCGCCAGCCACACCGGGCCAGGAGGCTTCACACGCTCCCTCAGCAGCGACACCAGTTCGGCACGCGGCAACCCATCGTCCGTCCGCGGCTTCGCGAATTCGTCCGCATTGACGCCCCAGGATAGCACCAGCGAGCGCTCGTCCTTCTCGAAGCGCAGCAGCCCGTTGGCCTCGCGCGACAGCATCTCTTGACGGAACTTGTAGATCGTCTGGTCGCCGACCTGCTTCAGGACGACGGCGCGAAGGTGCTTGAGGATGCGCGCGGAGTCATACTTCATGCGCGTCCGTACGGCCACGGTCAAGGTCACGTCGCGCACTCGCGCTCCCAGGACGACGTGATCGAGTTGCTCCGGCTCTAGACCGGTCATCTCGCCGAGACGATTCAGAACCTTGCTCTCGACGCTGCCTCCCAGGCCCGGTACTTCGCGTTGCAGGAGGCGCTCGCCTTCCGCAACTTGCAAGACCGAGGCGACATGAACGCCGGCCAGGACGTCCACGTCGGCTGGCAGCAGTTTGAGGGCGGACATCTCCAGCGGCGGCAACGGCTCGATGCGAACGTCGTCCGGCAAGTCTTTCTGGCGGGGCCGTTTCCACGTCCGCTGCTGTTTCAGGCCGGAGTCGTTGGCGCGGCGCTGATCCTTCGTCGCCAGGGCCAGGATTGTCGCCGCCCCCGCCATCATTCCCATCACGCCGAGAATGAAAATCATGAGCGTCCAGTTGGAGAAACGGCGAGGAGTGGGAGGAGGAGGCAGGGCGGGAGCAGACACAGGAACCCCACTCTGCCCCGTCGCGTTCACCCACGGCAGCTTGACCGTCTGGTCACAACGAGGACAGATGAGCGTGGGGCTGCTCTGCGCCGCCGGCGACAGCGGCACGACGGTGTTGCAGAACGGACAGGTGATCTCGGTAGGATTCATGAGTCGGATCGCCTCCACGGGAGTCTCTCGCCTTACTCCCATTGTTGGCGTCGAGACGCCTGCTGTCCATTCCCTCTCCGACTTCGGGCGAGATATCGTGGCCTGATTGTCCCGGTCAAAGAGGATGGACCGATCGTCGCTTGAGCGCCTGTTCAGGGGGTGTGCGTCCCGGTCCATCTTGACCCCTTGAGCGGTGCATCCTTAGACTGATAGTCTGGTGGAGACGAGTGGGATGATGGAACAGGACACGCTGACCTTGCCGAGAAGTGAGACGACCATGGCGACCGATCCTTCCCTGGAGATGAGCTTCTGGGAAAAACTGGGCGAGCGGCTGTCCGGTCTGTCCGAGGGAGTCGGCCGGATCCTCATGCGCCTCTTCGGCGACAGCAACGAGCGCTACATTCGCAAGCTCGGCTACACGGCCGCCCGGAAGCCCAGCGAGGCGGCGAAACTCGAGCCGGGTTCGCTCATCGCTCAGATCAACGAACTCGAACCGAAGATGCGCCAGCTCTCCCCCGAGGACCTCGCCGGACTGACGCCGAAGTTCCGCGAACGCCTCCAGCAGGGAGCGGCCCTCGATTCGCTGTTGCCGGAAGCGTTCGCGGCCTGCCGTGAGGCAGCCTGGCGCAGCAAGAACATGCGCCATTACGACGTGCAGATGCTCGGCGGCATCGTGCTGCATCGCGGCAACATCTCTGAGATGGTCACCGGCGAGGGCAAAACGCTCGTGGCCACGCTGGCGGCGTATCTCAACGGACTCGAACAGAAGGGCGTTCACGTCGTCACGGTCAACGATTACCTTGCCCGGCGCGACTGCGAGTGGATGCTGCCCATCTATTCCACCCTGGGCATGTCGGCGAGCTACATCCAGTCGGACATGGAACCCGAGGCACGGCGGAAGGCGTACGACTGCGACATCACCTACGGCACCAACAGCGAGTTCGGCTTCGACTATCTGCGCGACAACATGAAGCCCGCGCGCTGGGGCGATAAAAACTACGACCCCTGGCATCACCAGTGCCAGCGAACGCCTCTGAACTTCGCGATTATCGACGAGGTGGATAACATCCTCATCGACGAGGCCCGCACTCCGCTCATCATCTCCGGCTCGGCCTTCAGCGACATTCGCCGTTACACCAAGGCCAATGACATCGCCGTCAAGTTGAGCGAGATGGAGAAGCAGGCCCGCGCCGAGGGCCGGCTGCCTCAGCCCGAGGAGGAAGAGGAAGAGAGCGGCTTCGCCTCCAAGCTCAAGCGCGCCAAGGACAGCAAGCAGCGCAAGCTCGGCGTCTACTACGAGGTCAAGGAGAAGGAACACACCGTCCACCTGACGGAAGAGGGCGTGCGGGCCGCCGAGGAGATGGCCGACGTCGAGAGCTTCTACACGGCCGGCAACATGGAATGGCCTCACCTGATCGACAACGCCCTCAAGGCGCACCATCTCTACCGGAAGGACAAGCAGTACGCGGTGATGCGCCATCCCGAATCCAACGAGATGGCCATTATCATCATCGACGAGTTCACCGGGCGTCTGATGATCGGCCGGCAATGGTCCGATGGTCTGCATCAGGCCGTCGAGGCGAAGCACGCGCGCGACGGCGTCAAGATCAAGGAAGAGACGCAGACGCTGGCCACGATCACCTTGCAGAACTTCTTCAAGCTCTACAAGAAGCTCGCCGGCATGACCGACACGGCCATGACCGAGGCCAACGAGTTCTGGAAGATCTACAAGCTCGAAGTCATCGCCATTCCGACGAACAAGCCGCTCGTCCGCATCAACCATCCCGACCTGGTGTTCTGCACCGAGAAGGAGAAGTGGAACGCGGTCATCGACGAGATTGAGGAGGTCCACAAGTCGGGCCGGCCCATCCTGATCGGCACGACGGATGTGGACAAATCGCTGAAGCTCTCCGAGAAACTGGGCCGGCGCGGCATCCACCACGAGTTGCTCAACGCCCTGCCCGAACATGCGGCCCGCGAGGCGGAGATCGTCGCCCAGGCCGGGCGCGTCGGCGCCGTGACCATCGCCACCAACATGGCCGGCCGCGGCACCGACATCATCCTCGGCGGCAATCCCGAAACGATGGCCTGGGCGCAGCTCAAGAACAAGTACCTCTCGCGTCTGGAAGTGCCGGAAGACGAGTGGAAGAAGTCGGTCGAGGCCATCGAAGCCAAGGAGAAGATGAAGGAAGAGGGCCGCAAGGTCGCCGCGATGGGCGGACTGCATATCGTCGGCACCGAGCGCCACGAGGCCCGGCGCATCGACAATCAGTTGCGCGGCCGTTCGGGCCGGCAGGGCGATCCCGGCACCGGCCGATTCTACGTCTCGCTCGAAGACGACCTGATGCGCATCTTCGGCGGCGAGCGCGTCCGCGACTGGCTGCGTATGTTCGGCATGACGGAAGGCCAGGCCATCGAGAGCCGGATGGTCTCGCGCCGCATTCAGGCCGCCCAGAAGAAAATCGAGGAGCGTCACTTCGACTCGCGCAAGAACCTCCTCGAATACGACGAGGTGATGGATACCCAGCGCAAGCGCGTCTACGGGTATCGCCAGGAAATCCTCGAGGACCACAACTGCAAGATGCGCGTCCTCGAAATGATCGAGAAACAGATCGATCAGGCCCTCGACCGCTACCTGGCCGACGACTATGGCCCGGCCTCCTTCAGTGAGTTCGCCCGCAATCGTCTGGGGGTCGAGTTCGAGTCGGGCGATTTCCGCAAGGGCGACTTCGACGAGGCGGTCAACTACGCCATGCGGAAGGCGACCGACATGATCTCGTCGCAGGTCTTCGAGATGATCGACGAGAACCTCGGCGAGGAGGACGCGACCCAGTGGAACTGGCAGGCGCTGTCGAACATGCTCAACGCCCGCTGGGGGCTGAAGACGACGGACCGCGAGTTGAAGAAGATCGGCAAGGACAACCTGGCCGAGTTCGTCATGGAGGAGGGCCGCAAGTCGCTCGACAGCGTCGATCTGTCGGACGGTCGGCCGTTCCTCGACGCCGACTGGGGCGTGCGCTCACTGTGCGACTGGGCGCGGCAGAAGTTCCAGATCAAGCTCGATCCGGAGGAACTGACGAAGAAGCGTCGCGACGACATGAAGAAGTTGCTGATGGCGAAGGTGGACGAGCTGTATCTGCAAAAAGAGGTCGCGTTCCCCGTCCAGGCCGCGATGGCGATGTTCATGGCCGAGCGGCAAGTGGCGGCGGGACAGCAGAAGTACGACCGCGACGGCCTCTTTCACTGGGCGAAGGTTCGCTATCCGGCAGCGGCGGTGGAGTTGAATCACGAGGACTTCCTGACGCAGTCGCGAGCGAAGCTGCACGAATTGCTGCTGACGCTGAGCCGGAAGTATTATCCGAAGTCGCGCCAGCAGGACATCGACGCCCAACTGGACGAGACGTTTGCCGGCACCCGCCTGGCATCGCCGGAGGACACGAAGGAACTGGTCGAGTGGGCGAAGGCGCACCTTGGCCTCGACATCGATGAAATCAATCTGAAGGGCGTGACGCGGGACCAGGCCCGGCAAGTGCTGTGGAATGCGTTCGACCGCAACAATCGGCCCGAGATGCGTCAGATGGAGCGAAGTCTGCTGCTGAACCAACTCGACACGGCCTGGAAGAATCATCTGTACGACATGGATCATCTGCGCGAGGGCATGCGGATGATGTGGGTCGGCCAGATCGACTCGAAGACGGAGTACAAGCGTCAGGGCATGAAGCAATTCGAGGCGATGTGGCGCGGCGTCGAGGACAAGGTGACGGACTCAGTGTTCCGCATGGAGGAAGCAGAGGGCTTCCAGGATTCGCTATGGGCGATCGGCGCGACGATTCACGAGTCGGCCCCGCGGATGATGTCGTCCGACGACGGCCAGACGACGAACAGCACCGAGGCGAAGAAGCTGGAGCCGATCCGCAACACGCGCGAGAAGGTGGGCCGCAACGATCCGTGTCCGTGCGGCAGCGGCAAGAAGTACAAGAACTGCCACATGCGGCAGGCGGCGAGTTGAGGAGTTGGTGTGATTCGGCTGGCGAGCGGGGCCCCGGTTTGGCCCCGTGGGGCGAACATACCCGGGCCTCACAGGCCCCCCGCGCCCCAGAGCCACCGAAACAGGC
>JBBRIK010000281.1:0-6794 GCA_038221045.1 Gemmatales bacterium | reverse complement strand
GATCTCGGGAGCGCCGACGGAGCCATACAGATGCCCCTCGTCGGTGGCGTTCGCTTCGATCTTGATGGCCTCGACGCGTTGAATCTGCTCGGCCAGGCCGCGCAGGTCGGCGATCTTGGCCTCGCGCGCTTGCTGCACGCGGATCTTGTGACGCTCCAACAAGCGCAGGTTGTGCTCGGTCGGCACCACGGCCAGGCCTCGCGGCACGAGGTAGTTCCGGCCGTAGCCGGGCTTCACCTCGACCACAAAGCCCTGCTTACCCAGATGATCCACGTCCTCGGTCAGCACCAGTTGCATGCCGCCGTGCGGGCCGCGCGGCACCTGATTGCGCCGCTTGACCTTCTTCGCCGGGGGAGCCTTCGCCGCCTGTTCTTTCGCCATGGTTCAACCTGCCTTGCGACCGCGCCGGGGCGGTCAGAACGGGATGTCTTCTTCCGAGTGTCCGCCGCTGCGCGGTGCCATCTCCGGCTCTTCCTCATACTCGTCGCCGCCGCTGGGTCGTGCCGCAGGCGCAGGAGCCGAACTGCGCGGCGCCGAACCGGAGGAGGGACGCGGAGCGCCGCCGTCGGACTTCGGTTCGAGGAACTGCAAGTCCTCCAGGATGACCTTCAGGGCCGTCCGCTTCTTGCCCGTCGATTCTTCCGTCCACTCTTCCATCACCAGATGCCCCTCGATGTAGGCCTGATGCCCCTTGTCGAGGTACTGAAGGACGAGATCCGCGAGTTTGCGGCCGGTCTCGCGATTGAACGCCTTGACGTCAATGAAGACCGGCTTCTCTTCCCACTGCCCGGTTTGCTGGTTCTTGACCCGGTTGTTGACCGCGAAGCCGAACCACGCCACCTTGCCGGTTCCCCCCGCGAATTCCCGCACCTCGGGTTTTCGCGTCAATCGACCAATCAGCATCACTTTGTTCAGGTTCGCCATGTTGCACACTCCTGGTGCGAGGATTGACTTTTCTTCTCGCGAGACGGTTTTCTCACGCACGAAACAGATGTACTCTACATCCGTTTGATGGAAAAGTGCAAGCCTGGTAGGCGGCACGACAGCGATTTCGACCCTGGTCGTTCGCCACGCTCCTCATCGGAGGCGAGAACGGCACGCCGGGAACAATCGTCTTACTTGTCTCCGTCGCCCCGGCGCGGCCGCCGGCCCTCGTTCATGCCGTCGCCGAGGTCGTCCGCGCTCTCGTTGGCCGTGTGCAGCGCCACCGCATGCTCGTCCTGGGCCAGTTGCAGCATGATCTCGACCAGTTTCGGATCGATGTGCAGCGTCAGTGAACGCAGGACCATTTCATTGAGCGCGAGATCGCGCTCGATCTTGGCCAGGGCCGGCCCTTCCGAGCGGAAGTAGATCAGGTAATACAGACCCTTCTTGTGGATCTGATTGTTCCGGCGAATCGGATAGGCGAGCCGGCGTTCGTCCCAGGGCCGGCTGGCCAGGATCTCGGCGTTGCTGCGCTCGAGGATGGCGTGCAATTGCTTGGCAGCGCCGGGAACGTCGCCGGACACCTTGTTGGTGTCGAGCAGGTACATGCATTCGTAAACAGCGGCGGGCATAATCCTCAGTTCTCCTTCTTGCCCAAGTCGGGGTTGAAATCGTTCATGCAGGCGTCGATGCCGCGCTGCGCCCAAACCACCACCGCCTGGGCCGTCAACCGGATCGCGTCATCAATGACGTCGCGTTCCGAGGGACGAAAGCGGGCGAGTACATAGTCGGCCGCATCGGTATTCTCACCCGGATCGCCGACTCCAATTTTGATCCGGGCGTAATCGACAGACCCCAGGTGATTCTGAATGTCGCGCAGACCATTGTGGCCTCCGTGACTGCCCTTGGCCCGCGCTCGCAGTTTGCCCAGCGGCAGGTTGATGTCGTCGCACAGCACCAAGAGATCGCTCGCCTCGGCTTGATAGAAGTCGAGGATCTGCCGCACGCAGCGGCCGCTCAGGTTCATGAAGGTCTCGGGCTTGACCAGGAGCAGCTTGAGGTCCTCCTCGAGCAACTCGGCGATCTGAGCCTGAAACCGGCTCTGAAAGCGTCCGGCATGAGCGCTCGCGGCCAGCAGATCGACCACTTCAAAGCCGACGTTGTGCCGGGTGCCGGCGTACTGCCTGCCAGGATTTCCCAGACCGACCACGAGTTTCATAATCTTAGCCGTCAGCTATCAGCCGTCAGTTCTCAGCTTTCAGAGAAGATCAATCTTGAGCGCAGCACTGCGAATTCTGCTGGCTGAAGGCTGACAACTGACGGCTGATAGCTTCTTACTTCTTCTCCTCTTCCTCTCCCTCCTCGGCGGCCTTGCGTCCGATGACTTCCGGCTCGACGGAGGCCGGCGCTTCGCCGCCTTCTTCCGCCTCGGCGACCGGGGCCGCCACATGAACCACAATCGCCTCGGGATCGCTGAGGATCTTGGTGCCTTCCGGCGCCTGGATGTCCTTGACGTGGATCGCCTGGCCGATTTGCAACTCGGCGACGTTCACACGAATCGAATCCGGAATGGCGATGGCCAGGCACTCGACTTCCAGGGAGTGCAAGGGCTGATCGAGCATGCCGCCGCCGCTGACGCCCGGCGCGATGCCGCGCAGTTCGACGCGAACGGCGATGACGATGCGCTCGTCGCGCGAGACGCGCTTGAAATCGACGTGCAGGATCTCCTTGCCGAGATGGTCCCACTGCAGTTCGACAATCTGCGCCGTCTCGACGCCGGCCGTCGTCTGGAGATCGACGACGCGCGCTCCGTGACGGATGGCTCGCGACAGGTCTTCCAACGACAGGGTAATGGACATCGTGTCCTGTTTATGCCCATAAACGACGCCGGGCACCTCGCCGGCCTTGCGCAGCCTTCGCGCAATGCGAGTACCCTTGCCGTCTCGCTTTTTCGTTGCCAGCACCAGTGTCTCGGCCATGATCGCTCTCGAGGTCGTACGTCAAACAAAAAAGAGAACACTCACGCACGGGGCGGGTGTTCCCGGTAGGTCTGTCCTATAAGGAGGAGTTATTATTTCAACCCGAGGACCGGGTTGCAAGAGGCGAGGCGACAAAATGACTAATTCCGAAGGACGAATGACGAAAGAATGACCAATCCCAAAACACGAACGACGAATGAGCGAACTTTCGTCATTCGTCCTTGGAGTTTGGTCATTCTTTCGTCATTCGTCCTTAGAAATTAGTCATTGGCGAGTTCAGGCTGCTTCGTGCCGTCCGTGACTGGTCGAGAGGCTGATGCCGCGCGTCGAACGGCGGATGAACGACACCATCTCCTGAACCACGCCGACCTGTCCCAACTCTTGCTCCACTTGCTGGAGAGCGTTCGGCAAGGACAGGCCCTGACGATAGAGCAGATGAAAGGCCCGGCGAACGGCGTCGATGTCCGCGTGGGAGATGCCGGCGCGGCGCATGCCGACGACGTTGATGCCGGCTACGCAGTTGATGTGCTGTAGGATGACGAACGGCGGCACGTCCTTCGTGGTTCCCGAGACGCCGCCCAGAAGCGCCAGCCGGCCGACGCGCACGAACTGATGCACAGCAGAGTTGCCCGATAGATACGCGCCGTCCTCGAGAACGCAATGGCCTCCCAGCAGAGCGCCGTTGGCGAGGATGCACTGATTGCCGATGACGCAATCGTGAGCGGCATGGGAATGGGCCATGAAGAAGTTGCCGGAGCCGATCCGCGTCTTCCAGGATTGCGTGGTGCCGCGATGGATGGTGACGTGTTCGCGGAAGACGTTGTTGTCGCCAATCTCGGTCGAGGTGGGTTCGCCGCTGTAGCGCTGATGCTGCGGCTGTTCGCCCAAGACACAGCCGCTGAAGACGAGGTTGTCGCGTCCCATCGTTAGCGGGCCGACCAGATGGACGAACGGCTTCAGGACGCATCCGGGACCGATTCGCACCGCTCCCTCGATGACGACGTGGGGACCCACTTGCACATCGTCGGCCAATTCGGCTTCGGGAGAGATGACGGCGGTAGGATGGATGTACGGCGACAGCGCCATGTCCGCTCCTGATCGGGTTCTGAGAATCGGCGGACCGCGTACCAGCCGCGCAGTCCGCGAGTGACCGGCTCTGTATAAGCGAATCGGCTTCGGGGAATCCAGATGAGTTTCCCGTGACGATGGGTCGCCCCGTCAGCAACCTCAAACGGTTCGGCTTCCATCAGAATACCCAATCGATGCCAGCAGCTCCGGCGTCAGCACGAATGGCGTTCGCGGAATCGTCTTCAGCCGAAAGCACCCCCGCAGTTCCCCCATTGTCGCCGGACGCATCACGTCGAGCCAGCCACAGGACCACGCCAGCAAACCCAGCAACGCCTCCGCAGTCACTCCTGCCTCCCGCAAGGCTGACAGCCGGGTGTCGCCATGCCGCTTCGCCAATCGCCGCCCATCCAGTCCGACCACGAGAGGAACGTGAACAAAGCGCGGCGGCACCAGCCCTAGCGCCTCGTAGAGCAGCAACTGACGCGGCGTCGAGGGAATCAGATCGTCGCCGCGCACCACCTCCGTCATACCCTGAGCGGCGTCATCGACGACGACAGCCAGTTGATAGGCCGGCGTCCCCGACGACTTCCAGACGACAAAATCGCCTCCCGCCGCCAGCAGTTCCACCTCGACCCGGCCCACATAGCCATCCTCGAAGGCATGATGACGCTTCGGGAGGCGGAAGCGCCAGCAATACGGGGCCGTCAGCGTGTCGGCGTCGGCGGCACGGCGTCCGCTGCACGTCCCCGGATAGACAGGCACCCCGCCGGCCTGTTCATCGTGGGGAGCGCTCGCGGCCCGGTCGATGTCGCCGCGCGTGCAGGAGCAGGGATAGATCAACTCGCGTTCGCGCAGCCGATTCAGAGCGCCGGTGTAGAGCGATAGCCGTTGCGTCTGGACGATTGGCCCCTCATCCCAGTCGAGTCCGAGCCAGTGCAGGTCCTTCAGCGCTTGCTCGGCCGCGCCGGGCTTGACGCGCGGCGAATCGATGTCCTCGATGCGAAGGACGACTCGGCCGAGTTGCGAACGAGCGCGGAGCCAGGCGATGAGATAGGTACGAGCGTTGCCGACGTGCTGGGCGCCAGTGGGCGAGGGAGCGAGACGGCCCCGGTAAGTGACAGAGTCTGCGCTCATGGATCTCCTCCAACCTGCCGCTTGCGGCGTAGCGGGGTGCTCGCTACGCCGCAAGCGGAAGAGAAGGGATTTGTAGATACGCTCCAGGAAGATAGTAGGCGAGGGCGCGTCGCGGCGGTAAAAGAGACGCTGCGAGGACGGCCATGATTCATGTCGAACAACTCACGCGCAAGTTCGATCTGCCGGGCGGAGGCGAGGTGCTGGCCGTCGATGCCCTGTCGTTCCGTGTCGCCGCGGGGGAGGTCTACGGCCTGCTCGGTCCCAACGGCGCAGGCAAGACGACGACGCTGCGCATGCTCCTGGGACTGCTCAGTCCAACCAGCGGGCAGGCGACGGTGGTCGGTTATCGCTCGTCCACCCAGCCCGACGAAGTCAAGCGCCACGTCGGTCTCGTGTCGGCCAGCGCGGGACTCTATCCTCACCTCAGCGTCCGCGAGATGCTGCTCTTCTTCGCCGACCTCTATGGCTGCGATCCCGTCCGGTCCGGGGAGGAGTTACAGAGCCTCGCTCATCTGCTCGGACTCGACGAACTGCTGGATCGCCGTTGCACCACACTCTCGACCGGGCAGAAGCAGCGCGTCAACCTGGCTCGCGCCCTGATTCATCGTCCTCCCGTGCTGCTGCTCGACGAGCCGACGCTCGGCCTGGACATCCTCGGCAGCCAGGTGGTGGCCGAGTTCATCACACATCTGCGCCAGGAAGGCAAGGCGGTCATTCTGACCACGCATCGTCTCGATGAGGCCGAACGCCTCTGCGACCGCTTCGGCCTGCTGCATCGCGGCCGGCTGGTCAGCGAGGGGACGCTCGCCGAGTTGCGGACGGCAACCGGGTGCGAGGGACTTGTCGAGATGTTTCTCAAACTGTCGCAGGCCGGACCCGCTCTGCGACTCGGACGGAGTCAAGGCGCATGAGCGTCCTCTCGACGGGCAACAAACTGCGACGTTTGGGCCGGCTGATCCGCAAGGAACTCATTACGATCCTGCGCGACCGTCGCACGATCATCACGCTCGTACTGATGCCGCTGCTCGTCTATCCTCTGCTCACCATCGCGTTTCGCCAGTTCCTGCTTGTGGGGAAACTGGATAAGCACAGCCGCATTGTCTACCGTGTCGGTTTCCGCTCCGAAAACGAGTTGCGGGTCTTCAGTCTTCAGATGGATCGCGGCGAACGGCTCCTCGCCCAGCATGGCGGCGAGGAGGCGGACGCGAAGCCGATCGAAATCGTGCCGATGAACGCGCCCGAACCGGAAGCATCACTGAGGGCAGGCCACCTCGAGTTGGCCGTCCACGTCCGCCCGGTCAGCCCCCCACGCTTCCGGGGACAGGCCGGGTCGTATCGTTGCGACCTGATCTACCTGCGCGATTCGCACCTGGCCCTGGCCGCGAAGGAGTTTGTCGAGAGCCGGCTCGCCGCGGCGAACCTGCCGCACCTTGGCAATCCCCTGCTCAACCCAGAGGATCGCTCCAATGTGCTGTTCTTCAATCGCGCGGTCGGCGCTCTCGCCGGCGTGGCGATTTGCACCGTCGCCCGCCCAGCCGTACTCGAATTGCGAGCGGAACCACTCAGGCAGAAACCCGGAGGCGAGACGATTCCGCTGTCCGTCCTGCTGCCGCTCATTCTCCTCCTGATGACGATGACCGGCGCGGTCTACCCGGCCATCGACCTGACCGCCGGCGAGCGCGAGCGCGG
>JBBRIK010000280.1:0-6803 GCA_038221045.1 Gemmatales bacterium | reverse complement strand
GAGGGCAGAGCGCCACGACCGGCGCGAAGGTACTGCATCACCGCGCCGAAGGTTGGGAAATCGGTCGGCTGGTTCTGCGGATTGGTGTTCGGCCGAAGGTGGCGATGGCCGGTGAGCATGTAGTGCATCGCCACCGTATGCGTGTTGTCCGGATGGCTTACCGAACGGACGAGGGCCAGACGATGCGTCTGCTGTGCGATCCGGGGAACATGCTCGCCGACAAGGATGCCGGGGACCTTGCTGGCGATCGGGCGAAATTCGCCGCGCACCTCGGCGGGCGCCTGCGGCTTGAGGTCCCAGACGTCCTGATGGGCCGGTGCGCCAAAAAGGAAGACGACGATGCAGGAACGCGCTCGACCGAAGCCGGCTCCGTGGCCGCGAACAGAGCTGGCTCGACAGCGGAGAAGGTCCGGCAACATCAGCCCAAGGCTGCTGAGGCCGCCGGCCCGCAGCCATTCGCGTCGGTTCATTCTTCCGCCCGGCAGCACGATCATTCGACGCCCCCTTACGCCGGCCTCACGCAACAATCTCTTGCCGCTTGCGGCGTAGCGGTCTTCTCCCACTCTCCTGGCAAATCCTCAACGTGTCAGACCCAGACTCAATCGATATTCCCTGAGATGAGTCGCGGCCCCCGCCTCGATTAGCTTATCCCATTCTCGTGCCACTCCTCGCAGCACCGAGGCGGCTCCCTCTTCCGTCGATGCCTTGCCCGCGATCAGGGCCGGACGCAGGGCCGTCGTCAGGGCGGAGCGGAAGGCGTGTTCGCGCGGCAGACGCAAACAGTGTAGTGGATTCCGCAAACTGGGCTGAACTGTCTCGCGCAGGGCGAGGCGCGTTCGCTCGGATTCGTCGCGCGGCAGCTGCCAGCCGTCGAAGTATTCATCGGAATGTTCCACTCGCGTCGGCCCTCCTCCCCATCGTGAGTCGAGGACGAGCTGCTGAGCAAGCTCGCGGCCGCCAATCTCGGCCAGCAAGGACAGCGCAGCCGCCGGCTGACGTGATGAGCGAGGAACCGCGAGCAGATGGGCGCCGGCCCCCAGATAGGGGACGCGATTGACTCGTCCCTCGCTGAGTGTCTGCCTCTGCCCCGTGCGGCCGGAGAAGAAGACGCGACTGCCCGGAACCCGACAGACGCCCACCCGATCGCGCACCGGCGACGATGCCGCCTGGAATTCGCCGAGCAGGCGGGCGTCTCCCAGGCACAGGACGGCCTGACCGTCGCGGAACCTCTTCCACGGCGACGGTTCGACTTCCGGCGGACGAGAGTCCTGGAGACGCTGGAGCAGCCTCAATGCCTGAACGAAACCAGCACCATCAATACGCGATTTGCCTGTTACCAGATCGAAGTGGAAAGCGAACAGATCGTCGTCGCTGGTGTTGTTGCCCTCCTCGTCTGCACGGTCCGCTTCGAGCATCCTTCGAGCCGTTGAGGCGGCGACGGTGTAGAAGAGGCGATCGAGGTCCGCGTCGCGCTGGGGCAGACCCGGCAGGCTGGGCAGGCGTTTGCCCAGCTCGCGCGCCGCGGGGAAATACTCGGCGACTTCCGCAAAATCATCCCAGGTCGAGGGCGGTCCGAGTTTGTGGCCATGCTTCGCCGAAAAGGCAGCCTGATGACCCGAATCGGCGAACAGGTCCGAGCGGTAGAAGCAGAGCGGGGCGTCACCCAGCAGAGGGACGGCGAAGGAATTGCTCTCCCAGCGCAGCAGCTGTTCGCGATAGATCGGCAGCAGGCTCGGCCAGCCGAAGTTGCCGCCACGATCCATCAACTCGGCCGGAAGGGGCGTCAGCCTATCCGCGGCGGCCCAGCGAGGAAGCTGAGACGCAGGCAGGATCCACAGGTCGCTCTGTTCCTCGGGAATTTCGTTGGCGACAGTCACGGCTTCGAGTGAGCGAAGCCCCATGCGATGCCCCCATCCCTTGCTGACGTCGAGAATGACCGCGCGCGTCAGTTCATCCGGGCAGGAGACGCGCAGGGTGACGCCGGCAAAGGGCTTCTCACGCGGATCGTTCGGGCCGGGAGTCGAGACGCCGGAGCAGCCCGCCGGCAGAAGGAAGAGAATGAGGAGGAAACGGACCGCCGCTCGCGTTTTCTGTTGCATGAGTTGCGCCCCGGCGTCTACAATATCTTCACTCTCCACCATTCTATCGCTCGTTTCTTCTCCCAGCGACAGAGAGAAGAACGTGGTGGGACATTCCTCTTTTACCTCGAATGAGAATCAGCGAGGTCCTTCCGTGACGTGGAACGTCCGGAAGGCGAGAAACAAGAGGCTCCTCCATAACGTAATCGGGCAGCGAGGTTGTTCCATATGAAGCTCAGTCTCGTCGTGGTGACAGCGGGTAAACAGGAAGGCAAGGTTCTGAACATTTCGCTGGCGCAGTTCGTCATCGGCCGAGATCCTCAGTGCCAGCTCCGCCCGGCCAGCCCCTCCATCAGCAAACGCCACTGCGCTCTGATTCAGCGCGACAATCAGGTATTCTTGCGCGATTTCGACTCAACCAACGGCACCTTCGTCAACGAGGTGCCGATCAAGGGCGAGATGGAATTGCATGAAGGCGACAAACTGAAGGTCGGACCCCTGGAGTTCACCGTCAAGATCGAGGCGACGACCGCCGTCAACCGTCCCACTCCGGTCCCGGCGACCAAGTCGCAGCCGCCCAAGCCCGCTCCTGTCGAGAAGAAGGCGGCGACCCCTCCCCGGCCCGCTCCCGCTCCTGCCGTTTCCGAGGAGACGCCGGCCGACGACGATTCCATAGCCGCCATGCTGCTGTCGCTCCAGGATGATTCCGAGGGAAGTCCTGGCCTGGGCGGTGGCGTGGTCCCCGAAGGCAGCACGGTCATGGACCTGGCCCTTCTGCCGCCGGGCGAGGGCGGTGAGGAGAATAAGGACGGCAAGGCGAAGCCCACGACGCCGGCCAGCACGTCCAACGCGGCCAAGGCGCTGCTGGATAAATACATGCGCCGGCCGCGCTGATTGTCGCATGGCAGCACCCGATACCACGCCTGCCCCGGCCGCGCTACGGCGCTGGCTGGGGCAGCGTCTTTTGACCTGGTTCGAGCGCTGCAAGCGCGACCTGCCCTGGCGTCATACCCGCGACCCCTATTGCATCTGGGTCAGCGAGGTGATGCTTCAGCAAACCCAGGTCGCCACGGTCATCCCCTACTACGAGCGCTTTCTCGAAGCCTTTCCGACGCTGTCCACCCTTGCGGCAGCGACGGAGCAGGAGGTGTTGCGCCTCTGGGAAGGACTCGGCTACTATCGCCGGGCGCGCGACCTGCACAGGGCCGCCCGCTTGTTGCAAGCGGAACACGACGGCGTCATTCCTGCCGATCCCGCGCTCTTGCAAAATGTCCCCGGCATGGGGCGTTACACTCTCAACGCGGTCCTGTCGCAGGCGTTCGATTGCCGGCTGCCGATCCTGGAGGCCAACTCGCAGCGTGTCCTGTGCCGTCTCTTCGGACGAGGGGAAGATCCGTCGCGCGGCCCCTTGCGGCGCTGGCTCTGGCAGGCGGCGGAAGACATTCTTCCGGCAAAACGAGTGGGGGAGTTCAATCAAGCGTTGATGGAGTTAGGAGCGCTGATCTGCACTCCCTCGAAGCCGAAGTGTTCGGCGTGTCCCTTGCGGACGAAGTGCGAGGCGCGCCGGCTGGGGCTTCAAGAGTCCATTCCCTATCGTCCCGTTCTCGCAAGCACCATCGAAGTAAGCGAGGTCGCCGTCGTGTTGCGGCGCAAGACCCGCGTCTTGCTGGTGCAGCGTCCGGCGACGGGCCGTTGGGCGCAAATGTGGGAATTCCCGCATGGGGAATTGATCGCCGGCGAGACACACGACCAGGCCGCGCTGCGTGTGCTGACAGGGTTGACGGGGCTGCGAGGACGCCTCGGGACGGAGCTGTTGACGATCAGACATGGAGTGACGCGCTACAGCATCACGATGGTCTGTTTCGAGGCGTTTCATCAGAGCGGACGTTTTCGCTCGGACTTCTATCAGCAGGCGAAATGGATCGAGCCGGGCGAGTTGCCGGCCTATCCGGTGAGCGCTCCGCAGCGCCGCCTTGCTCGCGCTCTCGTCGAGCCGGGCCGGCAGCAACGCCTCTTCTGACTCACGCCTTGAGCATTCCAACTTTGCGAGCGTAAGGAAAGACCCCGCCGGCCTCAAGGATCGGGGCGACGTCGCCGAGAGACTTCAATTCGTAAACCTCACCTGTCGTCAGGTTGTGCAACTTCCCCGCTGCTGTCTCCAGCCGCAATTCGTCGCCGGTGCAGACGGTTTCGCACAGGCGCGAGGCCGACTCGAACGGTATCAGATAGCCGCCGTTGACCGCGTTACGATAGAAAATGCGGGCATAGAACTCGGCGACGACGACCTTGATGCCGGCGGCGTCGAGGGCGATGGGAGCGTGTTCGCGCGACGAACCGCAGCCGAAGTTCTTGCCGCCGACGATGAAGGTGTAAGGGGAGACGAACTCATCCGTGGTGTGGAACGGAACGTGTCCCTTGGGCAGGCCGGCCTGCGAGGGCGGCACGCTGCTGAGGGCATACTTGCCGAACTGTTTGTACTCCTCGGGAATCGAGGGGTTGAACGTCAGGTACTGGGCGGGGATGATCTGGTCGGTATCGACGTTGTCGCCGAGGACGTACGCCTTGCCGGTGATGGTCGGTTGCAAGCTCATGGGTTCCTCGATAGTTGATACGATTCAGGCGTCGGGATCGATCCCCGTGGCGCGAAGTTTGGCGGCGTAGCGCTCGGCCCTTTCGCTTCCGGTGAGGATGAGTCTTCCATCTCTGTCACACCAACGCAGCCAGCGCCAGTGGTGACCTTCATAGGCCCCTTCCCAAAGTTTCAAGCCCAAATCAATGTCTGAGAGCCACTCAGGAGAGGTTACTTCGTAGGTCTTTCCGCAAAGGAGATAAGCACGCAACTGTCCGAGGCGGACGCAGTTCTCGGGATCGAAGATCACATAATAGGGAATGGCGATCCGAGCATATTGCTGTCGCAGGAGGTTTTCGTCGCGGCCTAACCGAAAAGATACCAACTCGATCACCGCCTCCGGCGGCTTACCCATTTCCCAGATGAAATAGGACCGATTTTTCAGCGTGGCGAGATCTTCGCCCAGTTTGACGCCCATGCTCAGCATGACGTGCGATTGGAGGGGATGCTTCTGCGGATGGTAGTGTAAGCCGACATTCGCGAGCGCGAAAAAGGGCCGCCCGTCAGCCGGGCCAGACCAGGAGGAGTAAAGAGGCTCCGTCAGCAAACGCTGTTGCTTTTCGGCGAAGATAGAGTCCATAGGGGTATCGTCACTGATGATGAGGGTGTCGTAGTCCGGGATGCACTCCGGCGGAAACGCGGACTGCAAGGAGTCGGCTTGGTCCGGGGTTGTCTGAGCAGGCGGGTGTGCGGGTTCGGGGTTCATGGATCCTCCTTGAGTCGCCTTTGCGGATCTTCTTCAGCGAGTCCGTCTTTTGCAAGATCAAGCCGCCGAGGCATTACACAGTATCAGGGTCGATCCCCGCGGCACGAAGTTTGGCCGCCAGTCGCTCCTTCTGTTCCACAGCGGTCGGGATCAATTCGCCGCGCTCATCGCACCAGCGAAGCCACCAGGTTGCGGGATGATCCTCGTAGGCGGATTCCCAGAGCGTTACTCCCAAACCCACATTGGCGAGCCAGTTCTTCGGCAGCGGTGTGTATTTGCCTTCCTGTAGGCCGAAGGAGCGGAGTCCGTCATCACTCAGATGCTTGTCGGGATCGAAAATGACGTAGTAGGAAACGCCAATCTCCGCATACTTGAGCAGCTTCGTCGTGTCCTCACCGCCGCGACGATCCGAAACCAATTCGACGACCACGTTCGGAGGTTTGCCGAAGCGCCAGATGAAGTAAGAGAGGTTCTCCTTACGGCGAGGGTCGCCCCGGAAGCGCACATCCAGGCAGAGCATGACGTCCGGTCTTAGCGGCGGCTTCGCGTCGTGGTAGAAGAGGCCCACGTTCGGCAGGGCCAGAAACGGTTGCCCATCGTGAGGTTTCCAGGAACTTCGCAGGGCATCGACCAGGAGACGATACTGAATGGCGGCGAAGATGCTGTCCACGGGCTGATCGTCCTTGATGACGAGGGAATCGTTATCAGCCATGTAAACCACAACCTGCGGTTGTACAATATCAGGCTCCGGGTTCATGAATCCTCCTTGAATCATCACACCAGGTAGTCGCGCGGATCGGTGATGACGCCGGTCAGGGCGCTGGCGGCGACGGTCAGCGGGCTGGCCAGGAACACCTTCGCCTCCTTGTGGCCCATCCGGCCCGGAAAGTTGCGATTCGTCGTGCTGATGCAACTCAGCGGCCCATTCAGCCGGCCGAACGTGTCGGAGGGGCCGCCCAGGCACGCGGCACACGATGGTTCGCCGATCTTCGCGCCCGCCCGCAGGAACACTTCCTCCAGCGTGTGGCCGTTGAGCATCTCGGTCTTCAGTCCCCTGGCGATCTCACTTGTCGCCGGAACGACGAAAGTGTCGATGCGGACTTCCTTGCCGTCGAGGATGCGGGCGGCGGCGCGGAAGTCGGTCATCTTGCCACCGGTGCAGGAGCCGATGTAGGCGCGGTCCAGCTTCGTCCCCTTGATCTCGCTGACGAAGGCGCGATTGTCCGGACTGTGCGGTTTCGCGACCACCGGCTGTAACTTCGACACGTCATAGACCTTCTCGAAGAGAAAGCTCGCGCCGGCGTCGCTCTTCAGCGCCGTGTAAGGCTTGGCCTTCTTGTCGCGCGACTTGACGAAGTCGATGGTGACCTGATCCGGCGCGATGACGCCA
>JBBRIK010000279.1:0-6807 GCA_038221045.1 Gemmatales bacterium | reverse complement strand
GGCGACCCGGCCTCACGAGGCGTCCACCGCGCTTCGAGTCCTTCATTGGCTTCTGGGAGCTGGGATGGCGCTGTGTACCTTGTGGGTGTTCCGCCATGACGGCCGGCCTCGCGATCCGCGGCGTGAACTGCTCTTTGCCGGCTGCATGATCCTGGTCATGCTGATGCTCAGCCCGATCAGCCACATGCATTATTTTTGCCACGCCATCCCGCTGCTGATGGGGCTGATCGCCCTGAGACGAGGCCGAGAGGCGTATCCGCCGTTGGGTCTGTGTCTGCTGCTGGCGTTCAACGGGACGGTCACTCTGCTGCCGTATCTGCCGGGGTTGAAGTGGATGCAGGGCCTCGGGACGATGGGGCTGGCGGCCCTGCTGCTCTGGGCCGTCGCCTGCTGGACGGCTCTGAAGACGAGCCAGGCCGCAACACCTGTCGCGGCTCCCTCTCCGCCGCTTGCGGCTTAGCGGACTGCCTGCTAAGCCGCAAGCGGCAAGAAGGGAATCGCCTGCCGTCCTCAACGGCCCGCTACTGCGGGGGCTGTCGCCGGCTGGGGTCGCTCTTGCTGCCCCTTGATCCAGGCGATCGTCTCGCGCATGCCTTCGTCGAAGGTGCAGGATGGACGATAACCCAACTCACGCCGCGCCTTGTCGATGCTGAAGGCCAGGTTCAACCCCATGAACTTGAGCCGGGCCTGCGTCAAACGAGGGGCTTCCGTCGCGCCACGTTTGCGGGCGCGCGATTCCATCCACCGCGCCAGCAACTTCGCCAGCCAGAACGGCACCGGCAGCGACTTCGGCCTCGGCAGATCCAGGCCGGCGCAGACCGTCTCGATGAAGCGCCGTTTGCTGACTTCCTCGCCATCCGTCAAGTTGTAGACCTGACCGTCCGCGCGCGGATTGTCGATCGCGAGGAAGAACGCCTCGACGAGATTCTTGACGTAAACGCAGTTCATGGCGAGCCGGCTGCTGCCGATGTAGCGCACCTGCCGAAGACGGAGGTTCTCGATCAGGCGCGGCATCAGCGTGCGATCGCGCGGGCCGTAGATGAAGCCGGGACGCAGGATCGTCAGCGGAAGAAAGTGACGCTCGTGGTAATCGCTGGCCAGGCGCTCGGCCTCGACCTTGGTGATCGTGTAGCCGTCCATGTGCGAGTCCGGCAGTGGTTCGCTCTCGTCGGTGCCGTAATGATGCCGGGCGGGATAGACCCCCAGACTGCTCAGCAGGACGAATCGCCGCAGCCGTGAGGTCCGGCTGGCGTCCAGCAGCGTCTTCAACGGCTCCACGTTGACCGCGCGATACTCCTCGACCGATCCCCAATCGCCGACGCGAGCGGCGCAGTGGAACACATACTCGACGCCCTCGGCGGCTCGCTTGATGGACTCCGCATCGGCGAGGTCGCCGCGAACGACTTCCACTCCCAGGGATTCGAGCCAGGCCGCATCCGTATCGGGACGAACGAGCGCTCGCACACGCATCCCTCGGCTGATTCCCGATTCCGCCAGATGACTGCCGACAAACCCCGTCGCTCCGGTAATCAGGCACGTCGCATCCATGTCGCCTCCCTGGCTAATGTCCATCAGGTTGTTCGGACACGCCGCGCGCGTCGAGAGTAGTCTTGCGAAGCGGGTGGGGGAGGGACAAGGGCGAATCATGGGGCAAGAGGCGTCCCTCCTTCCCACGCCTCATTTGCGGATGCAGAACAGCGTCTCATCGGAGCGCAGATAGATGGCGCCATTGGCGATAGCCGGCGTGGCCAGCAGCTTCTGGCCGACGTCGTTCGTCGCCAGAATGTCGGGCTGGTCGCCCAACTTGATGACGGTCACCTTGCCCGAATCATCCGTGACATAGGCCTTGCCGTCGGCAATGACCGGCGAGGCCCAGAAGGTGCCGGACACGCGCTGGAGCCACTTCTCGGAACCATTCTTGGCATCGAGGCAAAACAGCCCGACGCCGGTCAACCCGTAGACGCCGCCCTCGTAATAGACCGGCGAAGCGCCGCTGCCCCGAAGGACCTTCGATTTCCAGACCACGTTCGGCGTCTCGCCGTCCTTGCTGGGCATCAGAGCGACGAACTCGCGCGCCGGCACGAACAGCAAGCCGTTGCCCTGAGCCGGGGAAGCCGTGTCGCTGGCACCGCGATCGAGCATGGTCCACAGCACCTTACCCGTTGCCGGCTCATAGGCCGTGATGTCGGCCCCGGAGTAAAAGATCGCCGACGCCTTGCCCTCCTGCTCCACGATCATCGGCGTCACCCAGTTGATCTTGCGAGCGCGGGCCACTTTCCACAGGTTCTTGCCCGTCTTCGCGTCCAGCCCTGCCGCGAACGACTCGCCGGCGTTGTCCATCGGCACCAGCAGCACGTCCTTCCACAGTGCGGGCGACGAGGCCAGACCGACCTGATTGGTGATGTCGGGATAATCGCTCACCAGCGAGCGATACCATAGCAGGTTGCCCTGGAGATCGAGTGCCGCGAGATCGCCCGTCGCGAACAGCGCGAAGACGGTTTTGCCGTCCGTCACCGGCGTCGGGGCCGCCATGCTCGTCGTCGGATGACATTGCGTGCCGCCCGTGGCCGTGAACTGGCGCTCCCACAACCTGGCTCCGCTCTTTTCGTCGAACGCCAGGACGTGCAGGCGGCGCTGCTTGTAGCCGGAACAGGCCGTGACGATGACCTTGCCGTGCGTGATGATGGGATTCGACAGACCCCGGCCAGGGAGGGCCGCCTTCCAGTGGACGTTCTCCGTCGCGCTCCACTTCACCGCGAGGTCCTTGTCCTTCGAGACGGCCAAGCCATTGGGACCGCGGAACCCGCTCCAGTCGGCAGCCTGGCTCGAACCGCTCAGCAGGACCATTGCGGCGAGAGCCGATACGAATCGCTTCATCGCTGTTTCTCCTTCGTCTCACTCGCCACGGGGACCACCTTGAACGCCACCGCTCCACCCAGTTCATCGCACAGCCGGAGCTGGAACTTCCAGTCCTGCGCCCAACTCTCGGTCTGCTCGTTCTGGCAGAGCTTTACGAGGACCTCATTGCGGCCCTTCCTGAGCGTGCCGGCGCCGACGTGCTGATCCAGGCTGAACCCGTGATGATACTCCTCGCGGCCAAACGCCTGCTTGCCGTTGAGGTAGATCTTGAGCGCCGTCATGCCGCCGGCTCGCAGTTGCACCGGTTGCTCCCTCGGCGAATCGACGACGATGTGGGCATAGACCACCGCTCCCTTGAGCTTGCCCAGCACCTTGTTCAGATCGACGATGCCATGCGGGTCTGACGTTGTATGAGCGACCCATTTCGTCTCCGCGCCCTTCTTGCCGATGTAGGTCTTGCCCGGTTCGAGGCTCTTCTCCGGCGGATAGGCAACCTCGTAGCCGGTGCCGCCGGTGTTGTCGAACGCGGAGAGAAGGTTCCAGTCGAGGAGGAAGCCGTAATGGGCCGCCACGTCCACCTTGACGCCGAGATCGCCCAGCCTCTTCGCCAGGGCGTCCACCTGATCGCCGTCGCGGGCGGCGTCAAAGGCCGTGCGATAACCCTTCGCCGCCTCGTCCTTCTTGCCTTCCTTGAGCAGAGCGTCAGCCTTCGTGATGACGACCGCCACGGCATCGCGGCGCAACTCGCCGGCGGGATCGTCGAGCATGCTCGGGAGCAGACGCTTCGGGGTGCTGTCATCGGCGCGACAGAGCCATTCGTAGGCCAGCCGCCGCGCGACGCCGGATTGCTTGAGGTCCAATACGAAGCGTTCGAGTTCCTTGGCCGGCAGCGGCTGGCGTGCTTGCAATTGCTTCTCGGCGATGGCATCGACGGCGGCGCGGAGCCAGTTGTTGGCGATGGCTTCGGTTTCGGGCATGGCGGCGAGGGTGGGCAGCAGCGCGCCGGGACCGATCCGGACGAGTTGTTGCCAGGCGGCCTGGGCCTCGGCGTTGCCCTGTCCTTCGACCTTGACGGCCTTGATGCGAGCGAGAAGGGGAGAGGGATCCTTGTCCGTGGGGGGAGCCGCCGACAGGAACGCCGGCAGCAGCAGCACGGCCAGCAGGCGCGTGCCAGGATGGGACGTCATGCAGCGTGACTCCGTAAGTTGGATGAGACGATCTCGTGGCCCTGTGGAGATTGTCGCGGGATGAGGGGTGTTCGTCCACTATTCGTCGGGTCCAGCACAACCCAGCATCCTCCGCGACTGAGAGGTGATGGGCGTCGAATCCCACGCCCAGGGGAAAATCGTTGAAGTCGTTCCTCCGAGAACCTACACTCAGTTTCTGAAGTTGAACCACGGCTGGAGAGGTGCCTGCCCATGATCCGCAACCTGGCCCGATGTCCCCACTGCGGCAACTGCGAGGTCGCCCTGGACGACGCTTCCTCGGTCGTGTTCAACCCAGACAGCCCCTCGCGGCCCTGTCCCCACCTTGCCTGGGTGGACGGCCGCTACTCGCAATTCGAGCCGTCCCCGCAGGGAGTCCCCCACCTCATCGGGTCGAGTGAGTTTCGCTGGAACCCACCGGATCCAGGAACTGAGGAAACCGTCGCTGGCCTGCTCCCCTTCCTGAAGGAACTGGCGAACCAGGGACAGGGATGGGCGTTCGCTCCGCCGGTGCCTTTCGTCCTGCGGCCATTAACTGCGGAAGGCCAGAGCAGCGGCAGTCCTGAATCGTCCTCCAGTTCGTGGGACATCGACGGCTGCACGATCTTCGCCCAGAATCCGATGGCTTTCTGGGCGGCCCTGCCCGCCTGTCAGGAGCGGCAGTTAGAGAGTCTCCGCGTGGACGACACTCCGAAGGAGTGACTGTCCAGGGACACTCGATCACCTCGAACTGGTCAAGGGATTGTCATGCGTCTCCTCCCCCTTATCGTGCTGGTCGCTCTCTCTGGCTCCTTCTCGCAGGCGGCCGATCCCGGCGACGTTGCCACTCTCAAGAAGATCCTGGCAGCTGCCTCCGCCTGGACCACCAGCGTCAATAAAGGAAAAGGCTTCGACCCGGCGACCCGGCGTCAACTCGATGCCCTGGCCGATCAGGTCGCTGACCCGGAGTTGCGCGTTCAGGCAAAGAAGCTGGTCGTCGATCTGGAACCGGCCAGCCTCCTCCGAGTTCGGGTGGCCTTCCTTCTGGGTGAGGTCAAACGCCTCAAGGGCAAGACCGTGACCGAACCCGGCGGTCCGCCGTGGCTGGCGAAACTCGTCGGCGCTGAGGCGATGGATGTTTTCACGCGACTCACCGAGATCGAACTGAACGAGCATACCGACGGCCATGCCGAGAAGAAGCCTCGCCCCAAGGGGGAAGCCGTCAGCGATGAGTGGCTCGCGAACGTGGCCGAGTTGCCCGACCTCAACAGGCTCGAAATCTCCGGCACCGCCATCAGCGACGCCGGCCTCGCTTCGCTCCGCAACCTGAAGAGTCTCGAACGCCTCAACGTCTGTCTCACCCCGGTCACCGACGGTTGCATCAAGCATCTCGCCGGCCTGACCAATCTGCGCCGGCTGGTCATCTGTTCCTCGAAGGTCACCGGCTCGGGATTCAAGGACGTCCCCGACTGGCCGAAGATCGAGTCGATCAACCTTCACTCCTGCGCGGTCAGCGACGAGGGCCTGGCCGCTATCAGCCGATTCAAGAACCTCCAGCGCCTGGAGATCGTTCACTCCAAAGTCACCGACGCCGGGTTGAAGCACCTCGGCAAATTGACGAACCTCCGCCAGCTCCACGTCGCCAGCCACGGCACGAGCCGCCACGGTCTCGGTTTCGTCGAGAACCTGACGAAGCTCTATCAACTCGATCTTTACGAAGAGCTGGCCAGCAACGAGGGCCTGGCCCACGCCGGCAAACTGACCGACTTGAAGATCCTCAACCTCTACGCCGGCCCCGCTGACGACGCCGGCCTGGCTCCCCTGCGCAATTTGACCCATCTGGAAGAACTGACGATTGGCGGCCTGGGAAAAGTGACGGACGCCGCCGTGGACCAACTGATGACTCTAAAAAGCCTCAAAAAACTGACGGTGAACGGCACGAAGATCAGCGAGGCGTGGATGAAACGACTCCGTCTGGCCCTGCCGGGAGTGCAGATCGCCCAATAATCCAGAGAGAATGCCGGTCGTTCCGGTCGTGACGATTGGGCAAGGTGGGTTCCTTGCCACAGCCTCCTTCAGCGGGCGATTGCCATTACAAGGGCCGGCGGCGGAAATGTATCATGGGTCGGGTTTGACAACCGATCTTCTTCCCCCGGCACCTGATGAGTTCCTCCATCGGCAAGACCGCGACGAGCGTGTGGGAGGAGTTGTCCGCGCCCTCGCAGGTCGATGAACTTGGACGGCTGGCCCGGCTACTCAACTGGGACCTGTCGCTCATCCTCCTCGGCTGGCTGCATCTGCTGGCCTTCTCCCTCTGCTACTATTTGACGGTCGCTCGGGACTACCACGAGGCAACCGGCTACCTCGCCATCTGGGTGAGCGAATTACTCGGCATGGCCCTCATCTTTCGCCTCTGCGGCGGGCCACGGTTGCCCCAAAGCCGCCCGGCGCTGGCTCACTTCATCACCCGAGTCTGGGCCGCCTACTTCCTTTTGGCGTTCAACCTCGGAACGATGAATTCCCTGCGCGGGAACAAGCTGTTCGAGTTGTTCCCGGCCATGGCGTCGCTGGCGTCGTTCGCCTTCCTCGTGATGACCTTTGCCGTCAGCCGGGGGTTCTTCGGGGCAGTGCTGGTGATGTTCGCCAGCGGCCTCCTGATGGCAGCGAACCTGTTGCACGCCTACCTGATCTTCGCCCTGGCCTGGTGGCTGGTCCTCAACAGCATCGGCCTGCGTTTGTGGTGGACCCGCCGACCCGCCTCCGT
>JBBRIK010000278.1:0-6812 GCA_038221045.1 Gemmatales bacterium | reverse complement strand
GGTAGAGGTGCGTGAGGAAGCCGCGGACCGACGAGCAGATGTTTGTCATGGTCTTGCGGGCGTACCGCTGCCCTTGGCAAGTAATGAAACCGTGGATAACCGAAGGCGCACGGATGGCCAGGTCCGAGACCCGCTGCGCAGTCCGGTGAAGCAGCAGAGCCGAGCAACGGCGCCGGACGAACGACAGGCCTGCTTGCCCGACGCCGCGCTGTTCACGTAGGAAGCGCGTATAGTCCTCGACCAGTTCGAAGTGAGGGCAAGTCGGTGGCGGTGGGACTGGGGCTGGAATCGCCCTCTGACGAACGCGGTCGTGGACGAATCGGTTGAGCGTCGAACGCCAGTTCCTGGTGCGGTGTGCTGACAGGCCACGCTGCTGAAGAAACGGCTCGACCCAGCATGGCAATGCGGCAAGATCGCAGACGCCATGTTGCTGCAAGAACTCCCCGAAAGTGAGGAGCCGGTTGGCGTAGAGGGCGCGGGTCCTGCTGTGATACTTCAGGTCCGTGAGCCAGCAAAAGTAAACGCTAATCCAATCTTTGAGCCAGGAGCGCTGACCTCTCTCAATACCCCGTGAGGTCAAGTAAATGTTATCGAACACAGAATCTCCTTGCGGCTGAACAAACGAGGGTCCGCACCGGACGGGACGGATCCCGTCCGACCCCTGAACATTTTGAAAAACAGGGAAGATTATGCGGCGTCAGAAGTCCGCCGGTGCCGACAAAACACAGACCGCAAAGGGAAACTCAGGATAACACTGGATACCGCATAAAGCGACTTATGTGGAGATCGACATAAGTCGCTCCTCCCTTCGCGCTTTCTGCTTCTCGATGGTCTTGATGAGGTTGCGATGGACGCGGGCAGCACCGGCGTTCCCACCATCGCAGAGGAGCCGCTCATATTCCTGGATCTGCTGATTGAGGAACTGCTCCTGGTACGCGCGCGACATGCCGATGCGCTCGAAAGAACTGTGCGTCACGATAATGCCGTCCCATTCTCCGCTCGCGATCTTCGCGGTCAGGTGCTTGCGGCGCTCGCGCGTCAGGTCGTCCTTGCCAGCGATGAGGAGCCTGGCATTGGGGTAGAGTTGCATGAACTCGCGGCCGAACTGTTCGAGCAGATGGTTCGGCACGACATACATGGGCTTCTGGATGAGGCCCGCCTGATTCATCTTCATGCCGGTCGCCGCCATCGTGAACGTCTTGCCCGCGCCGACGGCTTGGGCGAGAAGTGTGTTGCCGGATGACATACCGCGCCAGACGGCATCGTTCTGGTGCGGGTGCAGCCGGATGGTCTGGTTCATGCCGGGGAAATCGAGGTGCGAGCCGTCGAAGAGCCGGGGCCGCAAATTGTTGTAGGTATCGTTGTAGAGCCGGACGAGACGCTCCGTGCGATCCGGATCGCGAAAGAGCCAGGCGCGGAACCGCTCCTTGATGAGCTTCTGCTTCTCGCGGGCAGCGAACGTTTCTTCCTGATTGACGACGCGCTCCTCGCGGTCGCCATTCCTGATCGTGTCGTAGATAACGGGCGTCTTCATGTTGAGAGCCAGTTCCAGGAGCCAGGTGCCGCCAGCGCGTGCAGTCCCGTAGTCGGACGTTGCGGCGACCGAGCGGTTGGCCGTGTCGTCGCCAGCAATGCTCCAGACGGCGTCCGTCGTCAGGTGTCCGACCTGGATCGACTCCGTCTCGACATGGAAGAGATCGGCGGCGAACGCCTGGATGTCGCTCTCCGGAATCCACGGCGCCCCGAGATCGGCGTCGATGTCGCCGGGGAGTACGTCTTCGGGTTGCACGTCCCGTAGGGTTGCGGCATTGCGGGCATAGTCCGGGCCGGCATCCAGGACGGCTTTGAGCTTGGCGCGCACGTTCCTTGAGAGATAGGCGTCGGCCGTCTGCCACGTCTGTTGCTCCGGGTCATGGAAGACGAGGTCGCCGAGTTCCGCGATCACTTGTTCCTCGGGCTTGCCGTAGAGCGTGGCGATCAACGGCAGATCGACGGCACCGCGCTGGTCGAGAGAGATGAGCAACCCTTCCTCGGCACTCCGCACGGACGCAATCGGCGCTTTCTTGCCGACCACGTCCTTTTGCATGATAGCGGCTTTGGCGGCCTTTCCCGTCGCTTCGTCGTAGTTCTCCAGGGACATCACGAGCATCGCGTCCGGATCTTCGCGGAACTTCACGAGGTTCGGCATGCGCCGGATGACGCCGCTGGCGGCGGTCTCGCTGATCGTGGTCTTGTTGATCGGTCCGTAGGTGCTGACGAACCGGTCATACGTCCAGTTGAGTTCCCTTCTGGCGGCGCTCCGGTCCGTCTCGGGCCACCCCTCGTTCTGCGAGCGCAAGACACGGCGGGCCGTGTCGCGCAGACGGATGAGCGAGGCCAGACGCTTGCCGCTCTGCGTTCCGCCCGCTCGCAATGTCGTCCCGCCGTAGACCACCGGCACAGTCAGCCCTTCGACGCATTGGCAAATGAAGCGATGATCGTCGAGGAAGAAGCTGCCTTCGGTGCTGTGGCGTTCGGGCGGCGGTGGCGTGAAGGCGGGAGCGGGTTGCGCGGGAACTGGAGAGGCTGGCGCTGGCGCGAATTCCGGCAGGAGCTGGATCGCCGCGAGGAGCTGCTCGGCGAGGTCTCCGTTGCCGGTGACGCTGTAGCCTTCACCTCCGTGCAGCGTGTCCTTGCGGGTCCAGGTGCCAAGCACCATCTCAGGATGCCGGACGAAGTAGCGATTGATCGCAATATCCACGTCCTCGATTCTCAAGGGTGCGACGCCGAGCCACTCGGGGTCCGCGTGGTTCGGGGGTTCGTCGAGCGACCGCTTCCGCATGAAGAGGATGTCGGTCACGACGGCCGTGCCTTCGCGCTTGAACGCGTCGGATGGGAGCCGCACAGCACCGACAAAATCCGCTCTGGCGGCGAGGTACTCGCGGATGGCGCCGTTCACTTTGTCAAGCGTGAAGTGCGTGGTGACCAGTGCCAGCACGCCGTAGGGCTTGAGCGCGTCGATCGACTTGGCGAGGAAGAAATCGTGCAGCGACAGTTTCAGCCCGCAGTATTCGAGCTTCACGTCCGCGAAGGGCACGTTGCCGATGACTCCATCGACGCTGCCCTCGGGCAGGCGCGTATCGCGAAAATTCTCGATGCGGATGTCTTGCTCGGGATGTAGTGCCCTCGCGATGCGGCCGGAAAGGCGGTCCAGTTCGACGCCGATGAAGCGCGTCCCCGGTTGGCCCAGACTCATGAAATTGCCTGTGCCACAGCCTGGCTCCAGGATGGTCGCATGTTGGGCGATTCCCAAGCGGCCGATGGCATTGTGCATGGCCGCGATGACGGTTGGGGACGTGTAGAAGGCGTTGAACGTGGTGCGTTTGGCACTGTCGTACTCCTCGGCTGTGAGAAGCGTCTTCAGTTCGTCGCCGATGTCTTGCCAGTTTGCGTCCTTGTAGCGGCCGGTGATGGGATCTGGGAAGATCGACAGGGCGACAGGTCCGAAGCCTGCGAAACGGGCGAGCGTCTGTCTCTCTTCCGAGGTGGCGGGCCGCTGCTCCTCCTCGATCCTCTTGAGAGCGCGGATGGCGGCGAGGATGTCCCGAGCTTTTGCCTTTTCACCGCTGGCGATAGTAAACGGTGCGTTCGGCGAGCGGAGTTTGGGAGCGGCGACAGACAAGTCAGGAGGCGTGAGGGCTGCGGACCGCGGAGGATCTTCTCGGCGTCCAGGCGGCAGCACATCTCCGTGAGCTGGACCTCGTGCAGAAGATGATCGACCTTCGGCGTCCAACGGCAGTAGACGTTCTCCGGCCGGCCGACCTTCTCACAGACCGTGCCGATGAGTTTGATGCGCCTGCGCTTGACGAGGCGGTTGAGCCGCTTGAGTGACTTGTTCTTGGTGGGGAACCAGCCGATGCGCACGAGCATGGCCGCCGTCACCGGGTGCATATCGAGCAGCCAGCAAATGCGAGCATCGCGTGCGCGTGCGAAGTCGAGACTGCGCCGGTGAACGGGAAGGGTGGGGGGAGACATGGTAGTCCGAGCGTAACCAGCATCTCTACTGCGCAACAGACACGAGACCGCCCACTGGCTGCAATTCATCTCGGTCTTCACGGAGGGCGGACGAGCGACGAAGCACCGGATGCGGCCGGCGTTGCCAATCCTCTTCGTCTACTACCCGCACGACGGGACGGTCTTGCTCAAATCCCACTTGCGCGCCCGTGACCGCATCGTCGAACTCTTCCAGCAGTTCGGCACGGCAGTGCTCGGCTCGCCGGTAATGTACGACGCAGAGGCCATCGACCTGGAACTGCTCAAGCAACCGTTCCATCCGCTGCCCGATGCAGACGATATGGAACTGATCCGCGTGAAAACGCTGCACCTGTGCTACCCCATTCACGCCCGTCGGCGACAAGTCAAACTGGAGACACTCACAAGCGACGCGACGGACGCTATCGATCATCTGCTGCGATCCCACATCTCCTCTGTTTCTCTTGCACAACTTCGAGTGTGCCACGCCGAACTCCAGGTCCGATTGCGCGTTGCTGGCGGTCGCAAGAACTACCTCATCCGCCTGTGGCCTAACCGCTGCAACCTCGGTCAGACACAACTCGGGGATCGCTTCCGCACCTGCCTTAGAAACTGGGGAATCTCCCATGAACGCTGATCTGGAATTCCTCATCGGCCTGCTGGACCGAGGCGAGCCGTCCTGCGTCGCTTGGGAGGATCTCGACGGCAAACATGCAACGGCACTACAGACATGGCGGAAGATGGGATTTCTCTGCGGCGAGCCGGGGATGAATCCTGTCGCCAGTTGCCCCCACTGCGACGAAGGCGTGCCGTACCGACTCGGCGACCGGTTCCTCTGTAACCGTTGTCGCAGTGTCGTGGATCACAGGCATCTCCTGCTCTGGCATCTGGATCGGGAGGTTATCCTGCGCTGGCTCGCCGAGCAACTGAACATCCACGGCGGCATGCGGAGGATCGAGGATCGGCTCTGGCAGCTGGGGACGTGGGAAGCGGAAGGCGTTCGCCATGAATGCTTCTTTTACCGGGCTGGCCCCCTCTCGGACCTCGGGAAAATGAGGCTCTCTGCCTACCGCAATTTGCTGGTGTTCTTCGGGGTGACGAGACCAATGGAGGCGGATCGCCTTTCGTGCCGCAGCGTCTCACTTCTCGAACTCCGCCGGCTCGACGATTCCCTGTCAGCGACGGACCTGCATTTCCTGCTCCGTGCCCGAGGAAACGTCCGCTTCGATGCGGACAGCGGCGTCCTCTGGGTCGGGGACACGGTGGTCGGCGAAGTCCCGGTCGGGTGCAAGGAATACTTCTTCCTCCGCAGTCTCGCCCGCGACCTCGATCACTTCGTTCCCTATGCGGACCTCAAGCACGAGGTTCTACGGCAGACGGGGAGCCGTGACGCGATGGAGGAGGCGACTTTCTGCCAGAACCTCAAGAGCCGGATCAAGAAGAAGTGGATACCGCAGATCGACCAGCTGCTCACGACGACGAACAAGGCCGACGGCTACCGTCTGCGCGGCTACGTCGAACCGTAAGCACCGCTCTGGTGGGCCAGATCGCTTAGGCAGTGTCGCTTTCAGGGATTTCCCACTCGCCCTCCGAGGTGTTGTACTCCCACGCCGCCTGCGCCAGGGCTGCGGCGATGGTGTCGTGGTAGGTATCGGTGATTTGAACTCCGGCCTCGTCGCAATAAAACAGGTAATACCCGGGATCGCCCTCGTACTGTGCGATTTGGAGTTCTGTGGGTAGTGGAGCGAGCCTGCCCCCTACCACATGCCGGGTCCGACCTGTCGGCTGGTGTCCCGGCCCCAGCTGCAGACGGCGGAGGACTTTGCACTCGCTCATCTTTGTCACCTTAGCACATCGACCACGGTGTTTTCGATCGCCCGCCCGCCCTGACCGTAGGGTTGGTCAAAAGCCTCAAAATGGGCGTGCATTTTAAGCCCGCGGGTCTCGTGGGCACCGAACCGAACCTGCCTCCAGCCGTCGGCCGAAACGTACCGGCCCGGGGACATCTCGCGGTACTCTGAACCAAGAAATTTCTCAGCGGATGTCAGGAATCCATCCTGTCCCACTTGACCGCCCAGTCACTCGGCTGCGCGACCGCTGTCTCTCAGAACGGAGGCATGCGCTGAGAGAGTAGCCGCGTCCGATGCCATTTCGGCGGCCTCCAGGCTGCTCGCCAGTCGGCCCACGTCCCCCGTAGCCTCGCCGACCTCTCCCGCTGCCCCGGCCTCCCCAACGCCGAGCAGCAGTGGCACGACGTCTACGACGCCCCGGCCGATCGCGCTGCCGTAATGTCCGGCCCTCCAGTCATCCACATAGGGGGCCGCCACCGCGCGCACAACCGCCTTCGGGTCTTGCCAGATTGCGTCGGCGATTGCCTCGGCATGGTTCAAAGTAGCCTTTGCCGCCTCTGGGTTGACAACCCAGCCGGCGGTCAGATTCCACCCGCCGTGGAGCAGAGTTCCAATGCCGGAGGCCATGTGCCCCACCTGGTCGGCTGCCCCTCCGAAGAATCCGCCGACCTGGTTCAGTACTCCGCCAGCTGACGGGAGGATGCCACTTGACTGCGCATGGGTCTCTCCTTCCACCATCCCGTGTCCCTCGACCACTCCGTGCGGAGTACTGATATTGGGCTCTTCCGGTAAACGCGCGCTTTGGTACTTGAAAATGTGGACAGGGTTCCCTCTCATGGAGTTACACAAAACAGCTCCCGAGGAGGAAACACATGTCCACCAGCCTACTCTACCACGCCTTCGGCATCGTTGGCTACCAGTATCGGAGCCAACATGTTCACGAGGGGCAAG
>JBBRIK010000277.1:0-6813 GCA_038221045.1 Gemmatales bacterium | reverse complement strand
CGTCTCGGGATCGACCACCCGAGCGGCAATGCCCGGCATCGCCTGGCCGATCGTACCCGGCTTGTGGCCGACCTGGCGAAAGCCGTCGAGGTCCTTGTCGGGGACGTTGACGATCGCGGCGGGCGACAGTTCGGTGCAGCCGTAACCCTCCATCGGCAGAAGGCCGAACTTCTTCTCGAACTCCTCGGCCAGCGCCGGGGGCAGCTTCTCCGCGCCGCACCACAGGAAGCGCAGCGAGGCGAAGTCGCCCGGCTCGCAACGACGCAGGCAGAGCCGCAGGAACGTCGGCGTCGCCAGGAAGAGGGTGCAGCGATACTTGCGGCACAACTCTCCGATCTCCCGGCTCTGACGTGGATCGGCATGATAGACGATCGAGGCGCCGACCTGCAACGGCACCCACATCGTCACCGTGTAGCCGAAGCTGTGGAACAGAGGCAGGATGCCAAGGATCCGATCCTCCGGGCGCGGATCGATCGCCTGGATGATCGACTCCGCGTTGGCCGCGAGGTTGCGATGGGACAGCATCACGCCCTTCGGTTCGCCCGTGCTGCCGCTGGTGAAGATGACCGTCGCCAGACCGCCCGCATCGTGCTTGCGCAAGCCCACCACCCAGCGCTCCAGCACGAAGGTCGGCAACAGGAGTACGTTGAGCAGCGCTCGCGTCTTCTGCCAGCGAGACGCCGTCCCAAGGACGTCTTCGAGATAGAGTGCTGAAACGCCAGCAACGGTTTCCAGAGGGACCTTCTGCACGAACGCTCGCGCGGTGAGGATGTGACGCAGATTGCACTGGCGTATCGCCGACTGCACCGAGGCGGCCCCCGCCGTGTAGTTGAGATTGACCGACGTCCTTCCGAGCAGGGCGAGCGCGACGTTTGCCATGACGCCCCCAGGGCCGGGAGGCAGCCAGACGCCGATCATGGCTGAATCGCCCAGCCTCGATTGCAGCAGCCGTGCCAGGACGATGCAGCCGGCCAGCACCTTGCCATAGGAGAGAATTCCGTCCGTGCCGGCCAGCGGATCAATGATGCAAGGGCGCTGCGGATGCTTGGAGGCCATGCGGACGAACTGGCGATGAACGGGACGTTTGTCAGGACTGCGCGCGACGGAACCGGCGGCGGATAGTTCTTGCACGGCCTGGCGGACGGCGGGGGCCTTGGTGTTCGCGGGCAGAGGTGTGCCGAAGGCGACCGTCACGGGATAGGGCAGTTCCAGTGGCCACTTCCAGATGGCGGTGCCGCCCCAGTAACTGAAGATGCTGCCCCAGAGTTGTTCGAGACAGACGGGGATGATCGGAGCCGGCTGCTGCTTCACGATCTGCTCGAAGCCGCGCTGGAAAGGCAGCAAGAACCCAGTGCGCGTGAATCGTCCCTCGGCGAAGATGCACACGACCTCGCCGCGTTTCAGCGCTTCCGACGCCAACCGCAGCGATTGCACGATGGAGCGAAGCCCGCCCGATTTGTCGATCGGAATGACGCCGGCCCATTTGAGGATCGTCTTAAGTCCCCTCTTCTTGGTCCAGCCCGCGAAGATGACAAAGCGAATGACGCGTTTCTGAGCGATCGTCAGAAAGAGCCAATCGAAGTGGGTGACATGATTGCAGACGAGCAAGGCCGGTCCCGTCGCCGGGATGTTCTCCACGCCAGCGACGCGGAGCTTGTAGACCGTGTGACAGATGATCCAGAGCGGAATGCGGACCAGCAAGATGGGCCGATACGTCATCAAGAGAATCAGACCGACGATGACGGCGATCAGACAGAGGAAGACGATGGCTTCGGGTTCAATGGTCATTGGAGGATTGAAGACGTATTGGGGAGCGATGTCAAAGAAAAAGCGAGCAAGCCAGGCAGCCCATCAGGCGTCAAGAAGCCATTGCCTTCGCAACTCTGCTCCTCTGCCGGCGCTTGCGAAATGGGCTCGTTCCGCGAATAATGCTGGAAGATTGCCCCTCCCAAGAGAGGTCCGCTGACCGTGAACTACCACGACTTGCTCGACCAGACACGCCAGCAACCTTTTCACCCGTTTCGCGTCATTCTCACCACGGGAGAGGCGTTTGACGTGTGGCGGCAAGACGGCCATATCCTGACGCGCCGCTAACTCGTCGTCGGCTTACCGAATGCAACGGGAGGGACGGATTACGACCGCACCACGACCATCGATCTTTTGCACATCGTCCGCACCGAACCCCTGACTCTGCCTCAATACGAAGCACACTCTTGATTCTCAAGCTCCCCCTCCAAGGATAGATAGAGTGCATCCAGGAGAATACATGACGGCTCCCGCGTCCGTTGAAACGAGGGCCACGGTCTTCGAGGCGCGCGGTCTGACGAAGATCTACCACATGGGCGAGGTGGACGTGCAGGCCCTGCGCGGGATCGACCTCGACCTGTTCGAGAAGGAGTTCGTCGTCCTGCTCGGTCCGTCGGGCAGCGGCAAATCGACGCTGTTGAACATCCTGGGCGGACTCGACGTGCCAACGAGCGGGACGGTGACCTATTGCGGCAAGCTGCTGGACTCGGCGGACGACGCGGCCCTGACGCGCTATCGCCGGCAGCATGTCGGCTTCGTCTTCCAGTTCTACAATCTCATTCCGAGTCTGACGGCGCGCGAAAACGTCGCCCTCATCACCGAGATTGCCGAGGACCCGATGAAGCCGGAGGAGGCGCTCGATCTGGTGGGACTGGGCAAGCGAATGGACCATTTCCCGTCGCAGATGTCGGGAGGCGAACAGCAGCGTGTCGCCATCGCGCGGGCGGTGGCGAAGAGACCACACGTCCTGTTGTGCGACGAACCGACCGGCGCGCTCGACGTTCACACCGGCATCGTGGTGCTGGAGGTGATCGAGCGCGTGAACCGCGAACTGGGGACGACGACGGCGGTCATCACCCACAACGCGACCATTGGGAGCATTGCGGATCGCGTCATCCATCTATCGAATGGCCGCATTGCCAGCGTCGAGAGCATTCAGCGGAAGGTGTCGGCCAGCGAGTTGACGTGGTGACCGGATGTATTTCGCCGCTTGCGGCTTAGCAGGCTGTCCGCTAAGCCGCAAGCGGCCCGAGACAGGCGATGATTAGCGTACTCGATCGCAAGCTGCTTCGCGACGTCTGGCAGATGAAGGGCCAGACGCTGGCCATCTGTATGGTTATCGCCTGTGGCGTCGCCACGTTCGTCATGTCGCTGACGACGATTCGCTCCTTGCAGCAGAGCCAGCAGACTTACTACGAACGCTATCACTTCGCTCACGTCTTCAGCCATGTCAAGCGCGCTCCGAAGTCGCTCGAAGCACGCATCGGCGAGATTCCCGGCGTGTCGCGCATGGAGACACGCATCGTCGCCGATGTGACGCTCGACGTTCGCGGCATGACCGAACCAGCGTCGGGCCGGCTCATCTCGCTGCCGGATCGCGGCGACCAGATCCTCAATCGCGTCTACCTCCGCGGCGGACGCATGCCGGAACCGGGACGCAGCGGCGAGGTCGTCGCCAGCGAGAGCTTCGTCCTCGCGCACAACCTCAAGGCCGGCGACAAGGTGCAGGCCATCATCAACGGCCATCGGCAAGCGCTCACCATCGTCGGCATCGTCCTGTCCCCAGAGTACATCTTTCAGATTCGCCCCGGCGATCTGCTGCCCGACGAGAAGCGTTTCGGCATCTTCTGGATGGGCTACACCAACCTCGCTGCCGCCTTCGACATGCAGGGCGCCTTCAATGACATCTCCCTGTCACTGACGCCAGGCGCCTCGGAGCAAGAAGCCCTCCTTCGCCTGAATCGGCTGACGTCTCCCTATGGAGGCGATGGCGCATACGGGCGCGATGAGCAGGTTTCCTATCGCTACCTGACTGACGAGATTTCGCAGCTCAAGGCCACCGGCATGATCGGGCCGACGATCTTTCTCTCGGTCGCCGCATTCCTGCTCAACGTGGTGCTGTCGCGGTTGATCTCGACACAGCGCGAGCAGATCGCGGCCCTGAAGGCGTTCGGCTACTCGCACTGGGAAGTCGGCCTGCATTACATGAAGCTGGTGCTGTTCGTCGTCGTCGTGGGCGTCGGCATCGGCACGAGCGTCGGCGCCTGGCTCGGCCAGGGACTGACGGAGATGTATACCAAGTTCTACAAGTTCCCGGTGCTTCAGTACGAGTTCGACGCCAGCATCGTCAGCGCCGCCCTGCTCGTCGCCAGCGCCGCCGCCGTCCTGGGAACGCTCGGCGCGGTGCGGAAGGCCGTGAAACTGCCCCCGGCCGAGGCGATGCGTCCTGAGCCGCCGGCCCGCTACAAGCCGACGCTCGTCGAACGTCTCGGCCTGAAAAACCTGCTGTCGCAGCCGACGCGGATGATCCTTCGCAATCTGGAACGCAAGCCCGTCCAGGCCCTGCTGTCGATCTTCGGCATCTCGCTGGCCGCCTCCGTCCTTGTTCTTGGGGCATTCTCCGAGGACTCGATCAACTACCTCGTCGAATTTCAGTTTCAGATCAACCAGAAGCAAGACGTCACCATCATCTTCGCCGAGCCGACCAAGACGCGCGTCGTCAACGAGATCAAGCACTTGCCAGGCGTCCACGATTGCGAGCCGTTCCGCTCTGTCGCCGTACGTCTGCGGCACGGCCCGCGTTCCAAGCGTCTGGGCATCGTCGGCCTGCCGGAAGAGCGCCGCCTCAATCTCGCCCTCGATCAGGACGAGAAGCTGATCCCCTTCCCTGCCCAGGGAATCGTCCTCTCGACTCAGCTCGCGAAGATGCTTCAGGCTCGCGTGGGAGACGTTATCATTGTGGAGGTGTTAGAGGGGGGCCGGCCGGTGCGCGAGGTGCCGATCGCGGCCCTGCTGAGTGACTTTCAGGGAGCCAACGCCTACATGGACCTGAACGCTCTGCACGAACTGGCGGGCGAGGGACACAGTTACTCCGGAGCGTATTTGACGGTCGATCGCGCGGAACTTGACAACCTCTATCGCAAACTGAAGCGGACGCCGCGCGTGGCGGGAGTGGCGATTCAGGATGCGGCTATTCAGAGCTTTCAGGACACCGTGGCCGAGAACCTGCTGCGAATGCGGCTGTTCAATGTCATCTTCGCCGCGATCATCGCCTGCGGGGTGGTTTACAATACCGCGCGCATTTCGCTGTCGGAGCGGAGCAGGGAACTGGCCACGTTGCGCGTCATGGGCTTCACGCGCGGCGAAATCTCTTACATCCTCCTCGGCGAGTTGGCCATCATTACCATCGTCGCGATTCCGGTTGGGCTGGGAATGGGCTATTTCTTCGCTTGGATCGTCTCGGTTGCGATGGCGACGGAGTTGTTCCGGATTCCGTTGGTGATCCACCCGTGGACTTACGGATTCGCTTCGAGTGTCGTCCTGATAGCGGGGGTGCTCTCGGGTCTGCTGGTCCGGCGCAAGCTCGATCATCTCGATCTGGTTTCGGTGTTGAAGTCGAAGGAGTGAGGCAGACGTGAAAAGGTTCATCCGCCGGATTCCCTTGCTGATTCTCGTGGCGGCGATTGTCGCCAGTCTGGCCTACGCATTCAGACCGCAGCCGCTCCCGGTCGATCTGGCATCCGTGGGACGCGGTTCGTTGCGCCTGACCGTCGATGAGGACGGCAAGACGCGCATCAAGCAGCGCTACATCGTGACCGCGCCGCTTGCGGGCCGGCTTCAGCGCATCGTGCTGAAGCCAGGGGACGATCTGAAGGAGTTACGCAAGAAGGGCCTGCCCCTGGCGGTACTGGTGCCAGTGACGCCGGCCCTGCTCGACGCACGCGCGCGGGGCGAGGCGCAGGCGAAAGAGAACGCGGCAAAGGCCCGGCTGGAAGAGGGAATGGTTCGCCGCGACAAGGCCCGCAAGCAGGAGAGCCATGCGCGCACGGAATACGATCGCGTCAGACGAGCCGGACTAAATGGCGGCAGTTCGCGTCAGGAGGTCGATGACGCCGAGTTGAAGTTGCGGTCGAGCGAGCATGACCTGTCAGCGGCCGCGTTCTCGATCCAGGTGGCCGAGTTCGAGTTGCAGCAAGTGCGAGCCGTGTTGAGGCCGTTCGCCTCGCCGGGAGAAGTAGAGCCGATCGTGATTGGCTCCCCGATCACCGAGGGCAAGGTGCTGCGCGTGCTTCAGGAGAGCGAAACCATCGTGACGGCTGGAGCGCAGCTCATGGAAGTCGGCGATCCGGATAGCATCGAGGCCGAGATCGACGTTTTGACGGCGGACGCGGTAAGGGTGCGCGATGGTGCGAAGGCATTTCTCGAACACTGGGGCGGAGACAAGCCCCTGGAAGGGCGAGTGCGTCTGACGGAGCCATCGGGGTTTACGAAAGTGTCGGCCCTGGGCGTCGAGGAGCAACGCGTCAACGTCATTATCGATTTCAAGGTCCCTCCGGAGTGGCGCGGCCAGATGCGCGATGCCTACCGGGTCGAAGCCCGCATCGTCATCTGGGAGGGAGAGAACGTGATGAAGGTGCCGGCGGGAGCGTTGTTCCGCCAGGAGAAAGAATGGGCGGTCTATGTGCTGGAAGCAGGAAAGGCGACGTTGCGAGTCCTGAAGATCGGCCACAATAACGGACTGGAGGCCGAGGTGCTGAGTGGATTGAAAGAGGGCGAACAGGTCGTGCTCCATCCTGGGGACAAGATCAAGGACGGTGCGAGTGTTATTTCTCGCAAAGAGTAACGCGCGGCCCGCATTCTTCCCGCTTGCGGCGTAGCGACTACGATTTTTATATACAAACGATCATTAAAAACTGTCAATATGGGCAAGAAGAACAGCGCAAACTGGAACGAAATCTGCGTTAATAGATCGAGAGGGCTTCTCTGATCGAGACGTTCTCTCAGAAA
>JBBRIK010000276.1:0-6850 GCA_038221045.1 Gemmatales bacterium | reverse complement strand
CGCGCCGATTCCCATTCAGATGGCCGACCGCAATGAGGACAACCTGAACCAATTCGCGCGCAAGACTTTCCCCGACCTGATGTCCGCGACGCTGCAAGGGACGAACAAGGCGTATGGCGACGTGGCCCGGCCGACGGCGGACCTGATAGTGCCGGCTCTTTCGGAACACACGATGGGCCAACTCATGCAAATGCTGATGCTGGCCACCGTGGTCGAGGGCCGGCTGATGAACGTCAATCCGTACAGCGAGCCGGCGGCCGACGTCGCGAGACGAAACGCGCTGCAAATCCTGAAGGGATGAGAAGCAGAGCGCGAAACGCAAGCAGAGGATGCCATGTCCGAACCGACCGTCACGCCGACGAAGCCGACCTGGCCGATCCTCAACGCCAACGAGCGCCGCATCCTTGGCGTCCTGATCGAGAAGGCGAAGACGACGCCCGATGCCTATCCGATGAGCCTCAACGGCCTGGTCACTGGCTGCAATCAGAAATCGAACCGCGAGCCGGTGATGTCGCTGACCGATCTCGACATCGAGGACACGGTGCCTCGCTTGCAGAAACTGGGCCTGGTCACTCGCATCACCGGCAGCCGAGTCGATCGCTACCGTCACGACCTTTACGAAACCTGGAGACTGGACAAGATCGACTTGGCCCTGATGGCCGAACTGCTGCTGCGCGGCCCACAGACGGAGGGCGAGTTGCGGAGTCATGTCAGCCGGATGGAGTCATTCGCGGAGCTTGACGCCTTGCGCGGGGCGCTGAAGCCGCTGGTCGAGCGCGGGCTGGTGGTCTATCTGACGCCGCAGGGCCGTCGCGGCACTGCTCTGACGCATGGCTTCCATACGCCACCCGAGTTGGAATCCGCACGGAAGCGCTTCAACAGTAGTGACGACGCTGCCGCGCCTCCCGTTCCTGTCGCCGTCGCGCCGCCGTCGCCCCAACTGGAGCAGCGTCTCGGAAAGGCGGAGACCGAGGTCGCTCGGCTGACTCAGGAACTCGCGGAACTGCGGCAGACGGTGACTGTACTCGCGGAGCAGCTTCGCGCTGTACGGCAGGGACTGGGTATGCCTTGAGCGGGGGCGGAAGCCATGACCACGAGAGGAGGATCGCCATGACGCGTGTACTGGTCCTTGATAGTTTGCATGGAGATGCCATGATCCAGGAGAGGAAACGCCTGAGACTCGACCGTCACGACGAGGTCTGGGAAGGAACATATGTCATGTCGCCGAATCCCCGTATCGAACATCAAGAATTGGTCAGCGATCTGGATAGGATCTTCAATGACATCTTGAAACCGACGGGGTTGGGAAAAAGCTATCCAGGAGTCAACGTCAGCGACCGCCGTGAGGGGTGGGAACACAACTATCGCATTCCCGATGTGGCGGTGGTATTTGCTGCTAGCCGTGCGGTCAATCTTGGCACGCATTTCCTCAACGGTCCTGACTTCCTTGTCGAAATCGAAAGCCCCGGCGACGACACAGAGGAAAAAGTGCCGTTCTACAGTCAGATCGGCGTTCGCGAACTCCTGATTATCCATCGCGACAATCGCACGCTGCGTCTGCTGCGGCACGATGGGCAAGAGTTGGTGCTGGTCCAGCCCGTCGCCTTTGAGGGCAAACAGTGGCTAGTCAGCGAAGTCCTGCCCCTGGCATTTCGGCGCAGCATGAGCAAGGGCATCGCCCGCACTCTCGTGACCCGGACCGATGGCCAGGAAGGAGCCTGGACGATCTGACCGAATACGATTTGAGGCGCCGTCTCGCTTGTCGGAGGGGTGTCCATGACCGAACTGGAGTGGCAGAACTCACGCGAACCGGAGTCGATGCTCCACCATCTGGCCGAACGCCCTACTCCGCGCAAGTGGCGATTGCTCGCTTGTGCCTGTTGCCGCCGCGTTTGGCACATGCTTCACGATCGACGCAGCCGTCGGGCCGTGGAAGCGGCAGAGCAATTCGCCGACGGCATTATTTCGACTCAGATCCTCGAACAGGCGCAACGAGGCGCCTGGACGACGTGGGAAGATTGGCCGAGGATGGACGTGCGCACGTTCAAGGCAGTCGGTGCGGCGGCGTGGGTGGCAAAACCCTCAATGGGACTGGCCGAGGCCCTCGTGGTACTCCAGGGCAGTCTCGCGGCCGAGTGCCGCATGGAGCCCGCTGACGCGACGGTTGATCGCTGCAATCTCATTCGCGATTTGTTCGGCGCGCTCTTCTGTACCCCCGCCGCCGATCCCGCCTGGCTGGCGCACGGCAATGGCGCTGTGCTGGCCATGTCACGCACGATTTACGAGGAGCGCCGCTTCGAGGATATGCCCATTCTGGCCGACGCCCTCGAAGATGCGGGTTGCACGGATGCCGAGATCCTCAACCACTGCCGGGCGACAGCCGAACATGGTCGCGGCTGCTGGGTGCTGGATTTGCTACTCGATAAGGAAAGACCTTCGGAGTGAGGAGAGAAGTCAAGGCATCCTGTCACTTCATCGCCACCGACCCGTCCGCACGCAGGTTCAGCAGATACTCGTGCAACTTCTTCTCCGCCTTGCTCAACGGCTCGCCGATTAACACGCTGAACGCATCCAGAGGATCGGTCCCGCGATCCAGCGCTTTCAGATACTCGTCCAGCGCTTCGCTGCCCAGGAGTTGTTTCTCGAACGTCAGGTAAAACCCCAGCGCCCACGCCGCGAGATAATAGCGATCCGATATCTGTTTGTCCTGTGCGTGCGCTACCTGGAACTGTCGCGCGGTCGATTTCAGCAGATCGGTCAGTGGCAGCATTTGCTCGGCTTGCAGGGCGCTCTTGATGCGCTTCAAACGCTCGGGGTCAGGCTGGCCGACTCGCAGTTCGCCTCCCTCGACGAGAGCGGTCTCGAACACCTGGGCCAACCCTTCATCGAGCCACGACGGTACGTGCGTCTTGCGGCCGGCGCGGAGCGTCGCGTTCAGATAGGCATGAAAGGACTCATGACACAAACACTGCACCAGACGCAAATGACAGATGCGCACGACGTCTGAGTTCTTCTGCTCAAGCGCCGTGATCTTCCGGAACGCCTCGTCGATCGGACCGAGCAACTCCACCGGCACCTGGTTCTTGTAGATTCGCTTCAACTCGGCTCGCCGGGCGTTGAGGTCCTCCAGCAGTTTCGCATGCTGGGCCTGGACCTTCGCGAGTTCCTTGCTCAGTCGCTCGAGGTCGCAGCCGCAGACGACCTGATTCTCCTTCGGATCGAAGAACGCGGGATTGAAGATGTTGTGGCCCCGCGCCTTGACCAGTTCGTGATACTCTTCGAGCGATTGGGTGAGCAGGATCGTCGTCGGTTTCTTCGCCTCGCCGCGCGGCGGCAAACTCCGCGCATAAGCGGTGAAGACCTGCTCCAACTGGATGGCGGTCAGCAAGACGATGTCTTCACGGGCATTAGAGACGAGCCGAAAGTGCGTTGAATCGTAAGCGAGCGCCTTGCCCTTGCCGTCCGGCCCCCATGTCTCCGGCTTCAGTTCGAGCATCTCACTGGGGGGCACCTCGACCTTGCCGCCTTTCCACAGACGAATCTGAGCCGACAGGATCAACCGTTCCTTTTTCAGCGTCTCCAGCCGCGTCGTCAGCAGAGCGCGTTCCTTGTCGTCGAGCAACCGCAGCTCGGCCACGTCGCCACGCGGCACGCGATCCGCGAGGACAACTGTCGGCGTTCCCGGCTTGCGAAAGATCCGCTTGATGTGAATGTCCTCCGGGGTCTGGGCGACCACCAAACCGCGAAGAGCGTCGCGGCCCTTGGTGCGAAAGACGACATCGAACTTCCACTCCTCCTGTTGCAGAGGCGGCACACCCTGGGCGCGAACGGACTCGGCCAGGAGAAGCATCACCACGGCAGCTCGAAGCCCTTTCATGATCGCACCTCACCGGAGCAGACGGGCATCCACCCAGTTGACATGATCGCCCACGTCGCCGCCCTCACCGAAATCGACGACGAGCATTAACTCGCGTCCTCCCTTGACGTCCACGCGCACTTCCAGCGGGGCATCGCCATGCCTCAGATCGCGCTTCAACCCCAGGTCAACCTCCTTGCCATCGACCAGAACACGAACGCGCACGCTGCCCATGCGGCCCTCGACCTCATCGAGACCGACACGAGCCTCGAAGAAGCGCATTCCCGGAGGCAGAGCATAACTGACCCGCGCCGCGCTGTGCATTCCGAGACCGCGATCATGGACGCCGTCCGCCAAACGCAAAGCGCGTCCGGTGACACTGGCGTTGACGCCGAGGGGCCAGCCGACGCCGAGATAGGGGGTGTGCTGATACTTCGCCGGTGTCACCTCCGACAGGTAGAGAGCCGGCCCCTGCAGCAGATCGAGTGACACGAGACGGTCGAGCGGCGCCTTGAACGAGGCACCGAGGAAGGTCGTGCCGCTAAGATCCTTGCCATCGGAGGTCGCGGATCGAAGCGAAACCCGGCTGCCATCGGCGAGAACGGCGGCGGCAAAGGTCTCCTTCGGTTTCGTCGTGGAGGAAAGGAAAGTACTCGTGGCAAGGATGGCGGCCTGGCTCCTATCAACTTTGAGCGACTTGCGGTTGACGTCCAACTCGACGTGTTTGGCATCAATTTGGGACAGCACCCCCTCGATGACGTCGCCATTACGAAGAACGACGGCGTCGCGGCGACGTTTCGCCTCCAGCAGCCGGCGGCGAAAGGCGAAGGCATCCTCAGCCGATTCAGGCGCCGTCCGCCAGACGAGAGCGACCGAAGACAACGAAACGCGCACGGTCTTGCCGTCGTCCAGCCAGGGAGAGAGGAATGACAACCTTTCGCCGGTGAGTCCGAGGCTGCTCTGTGTGAAGGGAAGGCGATCGCCATTGGTCAGCACGAGATGAGGGCCGGCAGGGTGGGGAGGCAGCGACTGATCCACACGCCGCAACGACGTCCACTCGGCCGCCTTATAGCTTTGTTCGCTTCCCGAGAGCCGCAACTCCCACGAAGGCCCCAGCCGCTCGATGGGTCCGCGAACAGACTTGCCCTCGACCGTGGAGAGTACGAAGGAGGTCGAAGGCTCCGCGGCCGGCAAGACAGAGGCGAGGAGGAATATCACCAGCGAGCCGCGACCGTAAGGGAGCGGCTCGCGTCGAGTTCGCGGCTCGGAGGGGGCGTTCATTTCTGCAAGATGGGCAGATAGTTGTTGGGAATCTGCAGAATGATGCAGGCCATCGCGGTGGCGTAATGCGTATCGATGTTGTCGTCCCAGTAGCCGTCGGGATGCTGCCGGCCCAGCAACTCCTCGCGAATGGCGGGGAACCAGTCGCTCCACCAGCTTCCGCCTGCCGTCCACATCGCCTGGGCGGCGTAGTAATGGCCGTAGAAGTATTGCATGTCCGGACGCATGAGCATGTGGCCCGCGCCCGCCGGTTTGTAGGTCATCAGGTGGCGCAGTCCCGCATCGATTTCCCGCCCGCTGTAGACGCCGGCGCTGAACAGTGCCGACAGTCCAGCGCCCGTTCGGGCGAAGGCGTTCTGCGGGCCGGGTCCGCCCTGGGCCATGTAGTGGAACCCGCCGCTGCGGAGATCCTGGCAGCGCTTGACGTAGGCGATGCACTTCTTGACGACGTTCGCAGGTACCGCGAAGCCGGCGTTGCGGCCCGAACGCAGCGCCATGATCTGGCAGACCGTGACCGAGAGGTCGGCGTCGTGGGTGTTGGGATGATAGCGCCAGCCGCCCTCGACATTCTGATACTTGGCGATCAGTTTGAGGGCGAGTTGCAGTTTGTTGCGCAACTCGTCTCGCAGCCGCGGATCGTGGACCATGCCGTGAACTTCGCCGAGAAAGAGAGTGGCGAAGCCGTGGCCGTACATGGGGCCATGCTGGCCGGCCTGCGGATTGATCAGGTAGCCGGGATACTGTCCGCCACGCTCCTGATCGAGAACGAAGCGAAGGGTTTCACTGACAACTCGCCCATACTTGCCGCGTTCGGGCTGATTGCCCGCCGCCATGAATGCGAGCCCAGCCAAACTTGAAATAGCGACATTGCCAGCGTAAGCGCCGCGAATGCCGAAGAGTCCGCCGCGGCGATTGGCCGCGAGATAGGCCAGACCGCGCTCGATGGCCTTCTCGGATTCGTTTGTCACCATGCCTTTCGAGGCGCTGCCGTCCGGAAGCGCATCCGGCCTCTCGGAAGCATCACCCGGAAAGCCGAGCGCCGTGCCAGCCAGCGCTCCAACACCGAGCGTCCCGCGTGTCAGGAATCGGCGACGTGTCAGCATGGCAAAACCCCTTGGGGAAATGATGAATGATGAATGATGAGTGAAAAGAAATACACAGCGCCTTCTTCGGTCTTATTTTTCATTCATCATTCATCATTCATCATTCATCATTCAGTTCTTCTTCCGGCTCTTCTCGGCGATGGTGCGATAATACTGCTTGGTCAGATCGTCGTACTTGTCCATGAACCGGGCTTCCATCTCCTTGTTCATGAGGGCGCGTTCCTTCTCCGGCAGATGGCCCCAGAGATCGTACTTCTTGTCGGGGTCCTTCGGGTCTCTCTTCGTCGTGGAGTCGCCGCCGCCCTTGCCGTCATTGCCCTCGCCCTGTCCCTGTCCCGGCTTCTGCCCTTGCTGCTGGCCCTGGCCGTTCCCTCCCTTGGGTCGCTGAGCGGACTGCTTGCCGCCGGAACGCTCCTTGCGGCGCTCCGCTCGCTGCTGCGCTCGCTGTTGTTGCGACTGTCCGCCCTGTTGACCGGCCGAGGAACCGCCGCCATCGGGCTTCTTGTCCTGTCCGCCCTTGTCGCCTTGCTGGCCCTGGGGTTGCTGGTTCTGCTGTTGATCCTGAGGGTTCTGCTGATTCTGTTTCGACTGTTCGAGAAGTCGATCGATG
>JBBRIK010000275.1:0-6859 GCA_038221045.1 Gemmatales bacterium | reverse complement strand
GAACGGCGAACTGGATCAGGATACCGTCGGCGTCAGTCGCTACATCGTCGACTACAACGTGCAGTCGTTCGCCGTGGCCGGCCCCGGAGTAGTCTACGAGTTGTTCACCAACGGCGAACTCGATCAGGATATCGTCGGCATCAGTCGCTCCGTGATCGATTACAACGTGCAGACATTCGCCGTGGCTGCGCCTGGCTTACTCTACGAGCTGTTCGCGAACGGTGAACTGGCAGGCTATCAGGGCTTTTCTGGCTTGACCACAACTGCTCTCCAAACAATCATCACTCAATCCACGAGACCCAACTCCCCCACGACATCAGTAACCCTGCACGCCAAGACCAGCGCGGATGCCACGGCAATCATGAGCGCTGTCAACGGCCTCGCGTCCCCGCCTGCGGGCAATACCGTCCAGATTAATCTAATCCTCGACTCGGGGAAATACTCGGGCCAGACGGTGAATATCCCAGAGGGAGTGACACTCTCGATCAACGGCAAGGTAGACTCGGGCAAACCAGTCTCTGAGTTGGATCCCGCCGTGCCCGCCCTCGTCGTCAAATCCGGAAAGGTGATCATCTCCGACATCCTCTTCTCCGAATTTGGCGATTCCCCGACCATCCTTGTGACCGGCGGCAGCCTGACGCTGCGCAATTCCACGGTCCAGGAATCCACGGGCTTTGCCAACGCGGCCATCTCGGTTACCGGCGGCACTATCGACCTCGGGACCGTCGCCAGCCCCGGCGGAAACACCCTCAACATCAACGGCTCTGGGGAACTCATCCACAACACCAGCTCAAGCCCAGTGTCGGCCGCAGGCAATACCTTCGCGGCGAATGGCTCGGTGCTGAATATCCCAACCACGCTCGTCGTGCCGACAGTCAGCGTCACGGGCGGCACCTTCATGTATGACGGCATAGCCCACCCGGCCACGGGCACGGTCACGGGGGCCAACGGAGCGAACCTCGGTACGCCGGCCTTCACCTACACTGACGCCAGTGGTCATGTCGTAGCCGCTCCAGTAAACGCCGGTACATACACGGTGCTGGCCTCTTACGGCGGCAGCGCCAACAGTTACACGATGTCAACGAGCACGGCCACCATCGTCATCACCAAAGCCACCCCCACCTTCAGCCTCTTGACTTCGCCGACGACCATCGAGGGAACCACCTCCTCAGTCCTGTCCGGCAAGATCAGCCTGGACTCGCTCATCCCAACAGGGACCATCTCAATCAGCATTAACGGCGGAAGCGTGACGGCCAGCATCCACAGCGATGGGACGTTCTCCGTTCCGATCGCCTCTGGAGCGCTGAGTGTTGGAGCCTACGCCATCAACTACAGCTATGCGGGAGACGTCAACTTCAAGGGTGCCAGTGCGACCGGCACCCTCAACGTCACCTACGGCATCCTGGTTCTGTCGGATCTGACGAAAGCCAAGCAGGCCGGTAGCACGATTCCGATCCAGATCGAACTCATCTCGGCAAGCGGCAAGGATCTCTCCTCCCCGATGACGGTCGTGCGAGCGGTCAGCATCGCGCCGGTTTCGACCCCCACGGCCACCCAGCCGGTTCAGGCTCCGGGCAACTCCCACCCAGGCAATACCTTCAGCTACCAGAGCGGAAAGGCCCCCTCCTACCAGTACAACCTGAAGACACCGAAGGACCTGGCTCCGGGCAAGTATTTCCTGTTCTTCACCATCGACGGAGATCCTCTCACTCACTCCATTCAGTTCGAGATCAAGTAGCAGGGAGGCCGACTGTGCGATGAGATCGAGCAACGTTGTTCGCTTCATCTTCAAATTCGGGAGGCCGCTTCAACAAGGAGAATCGCAATGAAAGCGTCCGCGAACCTATTTCTGGCTGCGCTGGTTGGCCTCATTGCGGCGAGTCCGGCCTGGGCCGATCTCACGAACCACAAGATCAACGCCAGGGGCCAGGGCCAGATTACCAGCGAGACGACCGCTGGGGGGACCACGAAGAGCCGGATTATCGGCGGCGGCCTGTTGCAGGGAACCACCACCTCCGAACTGATCTTCACCGGCTTCGACCCGAGGACCGGCGACGTGTTCTACGAGGGCACACTGGTACTGACCACCAGGCACGGAACCCTGACTCTGTCCATCTTTAACGGGGTCCTCGCGCCGACGGGGGAATTCAGCAACGACAGTGCCGTCACGGGCGGGACCGGACGGTTCGCAGAAGCGACTGGCTCCCTCTTCTTCCACGGGTTCGTCGCTGCCGACGGAACTTTCACGGACGATGCCATCAGGGGAACAATCTCCGTGGACTTGCCCTGACCGGCATGACCGCGAACGATGCGGAGTGGAAAAGGGAACGGGCAAGATTGCGGCAGCAGTCTTGCCTGTTCCCTTTTCCTGATTCATTCTGCTGGGTAGGATGCAGGCAGGAGGAGAACACCATGATCGAATTGACGCAGGAGCAGCGGCTCAAGCTGAAATCAGGCGACCTTGTCAAGGTGATTGATACCGAAACAGAGCAAACCTACCTCCTTTTGCGCAAGGACACCTTCGAGCGGCTGAAAGCCGGCTTGCTTGAGGATACGGTCTGCACCTCCGCGGACATGCTGGATCGGGTGATGGCCAAGGACGACGCCAACGATCCATACCTGGCCGAACTCCAGGCCAGGTACACGGGGCGGTCATGACAGCCAGAGGCAATGTCGTCATCGCGCGTTTTCCCCTCTGCTGGCGGTACAGGATCGAAAGTGCGCCCTGCTGTCGTGATTCAGTGCGACCGCCTGAACAACAAGATCCAGAATACACTTCTGGCGATGATCACCGGCAACACGAGACTTGTCGGGGTCGAACCGACACAGTTTCTCATCGATCCCGCAACGACGGAGGGTACCTCCTCCGGCTTGACACACGCCTCGGCGGTGAAGTGCGAGAACCTGGCGACGGTCCCACAGACGGACATCATCGACACTATCGGTCATCTCTCGGGCGTGCTGATGCAGAAGCTCAATGATGCTCTGAAGGCGGCCCTGGATCTACCGTGAACGCCTGGTTTCGGGAGGCGCAAGAAGATGAATCAACTTGCGGGGAGGAAACCTTTCTCGCGAAGCAGCGCTTCCACCCACGCGATTTGCTCAGCCGTCAACGGCGGCTCCGGAATTGGACCACGGTAGGAAGTGGCTCGCCGATACGGGCCAGTGTCGTAACAACGCTGGAAAACTGCCTGAAAATCAAGCTTCACGTCCGGATCGCCCGGCAGCAGCGGAATGGACAACTCGGGGAGCCGATCAGTCAGACGAATCGAGTAGACGAAATAACGCCTCAACTCGTCCATCTTGCGAACGCACATGTGGTAGTCGAACGGTCCCGCTTGCGCCAGTGCTAGGTTGTAGGTCACCGCAGTCGTGTGCTGGCCGCTGCGGAGCAGGTCAATCTCGACCAGATTCACCCGCGATTTGAGAAGCCCCTCCTGCTTTTGCAGGTAGTGAGTCCGCCCATGAAGTCCCGGCGTCTTGTTCGTCGGGCTGAGTACCTCAATCACGGTCACGAGAGGATGGTCTTGCTGAACTGTGCGAATCTCGACGAAGGATTCCGTGACTTCCTCGCCCGCGTCGGTCCTATCCGGCTCGATCCAGACTCGATGCCGAATGTCTGCAAAGTAGGGTTCGGGCAAGTTCGCCTGCAGCACTTCGCGCAGGTGGACGACGAGACAGAAACGCAGCCCAGGAAAGAACTGCGGATGTTCGAGGAATGGATCCATCCCTGGAAACGGCGACAGCATCGCTCCTCCATACTCTCAGCGTTTCGCATCCTTCTTCGTCCCGCCGTAACGACGACGCTGACGCTCCTCTTCCTCCCGGCGAAGTTTGCGCGCGGTGAAATACCAGAACAGACACAACGCCGCGGCAATGGCGAGGAAAATCAGCGTGATCGTCCAGGCAACGGGATTGCCGTCGAGAAGATCGTCGAAATAGTCCCCCAGCGCCCGAATGATCCGCATCGGCTTCTCCCCACTCGCTAGACCGTCACGTTCTCGTTACGCGGCTTCGGCGTGAAGGTGACATGCACCCGCTTGACTAGCACTTCCGCGCCGCGAGCCTGTCCCGCTGGCAACTCCAGTACGCCCGCTTTCGTCTTCTCGACCGTCACCGCGACGCCCAGGCCCAGGCCGAAGGAGAAGTTCGCTCCTGGAGCCTTGTTGATGAACTCCTTCACCAACTCGACCTTCTGCCAGCTCTTGCCGTCCGTCAGCGCCGGCTTGAACGCGATCGACGCCAGCTCCTTACGCTGGAGCGCCGACTTGCCCGCCTGCGTGTACTGGAAGAAGCTCAGTTTGCAGGTGAAGTGGTCGAGGAACATCTTCTCGAAGAACTCCTGCGACGCTGCTCGGGCTCCAACGTCGATCATCACCTTGAACGTCCCGGCGAACGGACTGCGCACCTCCTGCGCCAGCAGCGCCAGTGTCCCCTGCGCCACCTTGAGCGCTGCCGTTCCCGTCGCGAAGCCGAGGACCGCCATCTCGCCGTCGAGACGAACGCCGAACTCGCCGGGCTGAGTCAGCAGCGGCGTCGCGCGCCAGCCGCGCGGCCGGCTTCCGGTCGAGGCGGTCACGATCGGTGCGGGTGCCTTGAAGTCCGGAGCGAGCAGGAACGCCTCCTCATCGTAAGGCGGCACACGAGCGACGTCGCCCGTCGACTCGACGCGCTGTTTCGTCGCCGGCTCGGTGCCGAGGAGCTTGAACAGAGGCGCTCCCGCTGTCAGCTTGTGTTCGCGTCCTTCACGATCCGTGAAGTTCGATTGCCAGTTGATGCCGAGCAAATGGTAAATCGTCGCCGTCAGGTCGCCTGGCGTGAAGCCGTCGCGAGCCGGCTGGCCTCCCGTCTTGTCGCTCGCCCCATAGACCTGTCCGCCACTGATGCCGGCCCCCGCCATGACGAAACTCCAGACGGGACCCCAGTGGTCGCGGCCGCCATTGCCGTTGATCTTCGGCGTTCGCCCGAACTCGCCGATGGCCACCACCAGCGTCTCCTTCAGCAAGCCGCGCCGCTCCAGGTCCTCGACCAGGGCCGTGAAGCCGACGTCAAACGTCGGGGCCAGCACGTCCTCCATGCGGTCGGCGTTCTGGGCGTGCGTGTCCCAGAGCGGATTATCGACCGCATTGTCGCCCGGTTCGCGCGGCCACTGCACATGCACCAGCCGGACACCCGCCTCGATGAGCCGGCGGGCGAGCAGGGCGCACTGTCCGAAGCGCGTTCGGCCATAGCGCTCGCGAACCTTGTCCGGCTCCTTGTCGATGGCGAACGCCTCGCGGGCCTTGCCGGAGGTGAGCAGGTCGAAGGCCCGCTGCTGGAAGACGTCGAAGTTGCGGACCGCCTCGCCGCGTTCGAGTCCGGCGAAGTGCTTCTCGAACTGCTTCAGGAGCGTCTCGCGCTTCTGCAAGCGCATCGGCGGCACATCGGTCAGTTGCAGACCCTGCACCTTGTAGGCGCGGTCGGCCGGGTCGCCGATGAAGCGATCGGGGTCCCACTCGCGCCCCATGAACCCGCCGGTCTGTCCCGCCTGGGTGACGTTCTCGTTGAGACGAGCCCAGTCGGGCAGCCAGACGACGGACAGCGGCGGCAGTTTCTCGCTCGGCTTGAAGCGTTTCACGAGGGAGCCGAAGTAGGGCCAATCGGTCGGCTGGATGGTGCGCGAGTTGGGGCCGGCGTACTTGTTGCCGGTCCAGACCCAGTAGCCGGAGCCGTCGTGATTATTGTCACCGGTGTAGATCGAGCGCACGGTCGCGAGTTGATGCGCAATGGCGGCCGTGCGCGGCAGCAGCTCGCAAAACTGGATGCCGGGAACGCTGGTGCGAATCGGCTTGAAGGGACCGCGAATCTCGGCGGGCGCCTCGGGCTTGGGGTCGAATGTCTCGTGCTGCGGCGCTCCGCCGGCGAGCCAGAGGAAGATGACGTTCTTCGCCCGGCCAAAAGTCTTGTCGGCGGGCGGCAGGCCGAGGGGGGCCTTGTCGGACGCGATCAATTGCGGCAAACCGACGCCGAGCAGGCTGAGTCCGCCGAGGCGAATCAGTTCGCGACGGCTGAGGCCGTCACAGAGTCGAACGGGCCGATCGTGGATCGACAGCATTAGCGTTCCCCCTCACAGTGAATGTCATCATGATACACCGGCGAAGAGGCGGATGCCACTGGCTGAGGGGTCAGACTCACCGGCCGCGGACGCCCTCCCAGACCAGGAGTGGACGATGGGAAGCCTGAGCCATCAGAGTTCGATCTCTTCAATCCCGGCTCCGAAGGCCCGCCGCTCCGGTATCCTTGCGGCAAACTGCCGCATGCGGAGACGGAAGGTCCAGCGCATCCCCTCCATTCTTCCAGCCAGCGCTTCGGCAATTCCTCGAAGCCGACCATTGCACTCTTGCCGATCTCGACGCGCTGGTTCGAGCTTACCGCGACACGTCAGCCCGCCTGGAGTTCGTTGACCCCCCAGCACCACGAGCCTACCCACGCGCCGCACTTGACCGTGGAAAGGCTTCTCCAGACGCGAACAAATCCGGCTCGCCGACGGCGCTGCGGAGGAAGTCGGCCCCCTCCACTTCCGCGAGCGCTTCGAGACGGCGAGCATTGGACAGCACCGGCAGTTCAAGGCGGCCGGGCATGGCGTCGTACGTCTGGCCGTCGAGTTGGCGTCCGGCTTTGGCTTTGCGGACGCCGCCCCACTGCTTGAAGAAGAACGGCACCTTCGCCGCGGCACACTGATCGCGAAGCAACTGCACCCATTCGGCTTGCATCGGCCGGGCGCCAGGGCCGCTTTCGCCGCCGGCAATGACCCAGTGAATGCCATCGAGGTCGATCGCCCCCAGGTCTTCGAGCAGCGGCTCGACGGAGAGGAAGCGGA
>JBBRIK010000274.1:0-6890 GCA_038221045.1 Gemmatales bacterium | reverse complement strand
GCCGGCATGGCCGCGGCTTCTTCACACACCCGCTCCCTTGCGGGCGCGGCTCGTCAGCGCTCGCGGCCTGGCAACGCCCGCTACGCCGCAAGCGGCAAGATCGTTCAATGCCGCTGGATGGGCAGGTGTCCGCGGTCGAGTTGCAGGATGATCAGGTGAACCGCCGTGGCGTAAACAGGCCCGGCACCCACACTGCTGGCGGGCCAACTGCCATTGGCCTGTTGATTCCGCACCAGTTGATTGAAGACCACCGTGCGATACTTGCTCCAGAGAACCCGCTCCTCTTTTTTCGATTGAGGGAACAGCTTCGCCCAGCCCTCTTCACCCAGGGCATAGACTGCCTGCGCGTAGTAGTAATGCGCGAACTCGTCGTATCCGAAACGCGCGGCGGGTGCGAGAGGGATCATCTTGGCACAGTATTGATGCCACTTCTTGGCGAGTGGCGAGGAGGCATCAGGCGCCGCTCCCACCGCAAGCGCCGCCGCCGTCAGAGGAGGCCGGCCGTCCCCGCCTCCACCCGCCAGGCTGTACCTCAGTCCGCCCTGAGCATCTGTGGAATCGCTGGCATACTTGAGCGCATTTTTCAGCACGGCGTCCATGTTGGGGATGCCGGCCCTCTGAGCGGCACGAAGGCCCTGAATCTGGACCATGGAGGACGCGCCTTCGTCGAAGTTGCTCGCGTCCTTCGCACTCACATAGCCCCAGCCGCCCCTGGTGGTTTGAGCGCGAGAGCTGAACTGCACGGCCCGGTTGAGGGCATCCTTCGCCTGGCGGCGTGTCTTCGGTTCGAGGTCCTCGACGACCGTTGCCAGGAACAACATGGCGTAGCCGTGACCGAACAGATAGCGGCCCGCGTCGCCGGGGGCGTCCGGTTTACCCAACAGGCCGTCATTGGCTCCCCCCTTTTGACTCCGCTCCAGCAGGTAATGGACAGCACGACGCAGCGCCTCTGCATGTTTGCCCTGGGTAGGGGTGCTGCCCTCGGCGAAGAGAGCCAGCCCTGCCAGGGCCGTCATGGACGTCGGATACTGCTCGCCAGTCGCACTGAAGTGACCGTCCTTGTGCTGCTGTTTGGCGAGCCAGGCCAGTCCCTTTTCGACAGCAGGACGATACTTCTCCGGCACCTCATCGGCGCGGGCCGTACCGGCGAGGACGGCGAGAAAGAGAAGGCTCCGCATCGGTTTTCGCTCCGTTTCAAGGTTTGCGGTTGATCTGGGCCAGGGAACGAACGGCAGCACGGCGGACATGGACGTCGTCGTCGCTCTTGAGATCCACCAGGGCGGGGACGGCGTCCTTTGCCTCCGGGCCGATGCCTCCCAGCGCCTGAGCCGCAGCCTGGCGCACTCGCGGCTGCTCGTGCTTGAGGACTTCGCGCAATGTGGGAACGGCTTCCTTCGCGACCGGGCCCAGGTCGCCAATCGCTTGAGCCACCTGAAGCCACAGCCTTATTTCTGTGTCCTCCTTCTTTTTCAGCAGGCTCAGTAACTGCGGCAGGGCTGCCCTGGCGGTATCACCAAGTTGGCCCAGCGCGAAGGCTGCCTGCTGGCTCACCGTCGGCTCCCGATCTGCGAGCGCGGCGACAAGCGCCTTGATGACTTCCTCCGAGGGATCGGTCAGCCTGCCCAGGGCCTCGACACAGAGCGCGCGTGTGGATGCATCCATCGACTTGAGGGTTTTGAGGAGGATCGGCGCGGCATCAGGACCGAAGCTCGATAGCACAGCAGACGCCGTGCGGCGCTGGTCGTCGTCCCCTTCCAGCAGGCGAGCCACGTCCGGGATGGCTTCGCTCGCCCCTGGACCAATGCGTACCAGCGCGTCCATCGCGAGGGCGGCAGAATTGCCCGACGCGAAGTTTCGCGGCATGGCCACGAGCGGTGGCTGTCCGAAGCGCGGATTGAACCCGACAGGAGGGGCGACGACAGGCAGGGCGTTCAGAATCTTGCGCAGCCCCGCGACCCCAGGCTTCGACGCCGGGCCGATGCTTCCCAGTGCCTCGATCGCGCTGAAGCGGAGGAGGAGGTCTCTCTCCTCCAGGGTCTTGACCAGGGCCGGCACGGCGTCTTTCGCCTCCAGACCAATCGCACCCAGCGCCTGGGCGGAGAGTTGCCGGACGACGAGGACGCGATCGCTCAGCCCCTCCTTGAGGGCCGCGACGGCGGGCTTTGCGTCGGGGCCAATCGTACTCAGGAGATACGCGGCAAACTGCCGTGCCTGCGAATCCTGGTCGCGCATCACGGCCGTCAGGGCCTCAACTGTCGCGCCGGAAGCCATACCCAGGCGAACGAGGGACTGCAAGGCAAGGCGACGATCGTCGGCGCTTCCTTTTGCCAGTCCTTCCTCAAGGACCTTCACCACATCGCCACTCAGCGATCCGGAAGTCCCATACGGATAGCCGACGGGAACGAGTCCGTCGGCCGCTTGCAGACGAACGCCGAGGTCTCGATCCTTCAGCGCCCTGGTGAGCAATTCCTCTCGTATCGCCATCCTCTTCGGCACGAGGGAACGTGTGTAAGGCGAGAGGCCGAGCGAGGCCACGGCCTGACGGCGAGCCGCCGCCGACTCGTCCTTCGCCGCCTCGAACAGCACCTCATGAGCCGCCGCTTCGTGACGCGGAGACAGCAGGAGCGCGCGGGCGGCATAAACGCGGACCAGGGCGTTCGTGTCCTTGAGAGCGTCGAGCAACTCCGGGCCCGGCACCATTTGCGGCCCCTGCCAGCGAGCGAGCACCGCGGCGGCCCCGACCCGTACGCGGTCGTCCTGGCTCTTGAGAGACTCAACGAGGGCGCGCGGGTTGGAGAGCCTTCCCAGCGCCACGATAACGTGACGGCGAACCGGCTCGCTGTCGTCTCCGAGGGCCTTGATCAATGCCGGGACGGCGTCCGCCGCCCCGAGACCGATCAACGCCAGCGCCAGCGCGGCCTGCCGGCGTTTGGCCGCGTCCTTGTCCGTGAGAAGCTTGACCATTTCGGGAGCCGCCACTCGTGCGACAGTGACGAGCGAGCGCTCGGCACGCTCGCGGACGGGGGTATCGACATCCTCGAGTCCCTCGATCAGAATCGCCAGCGAGTTTCCTGCCTCCTCATTGATGCGCCACAGCGCCGCGGCCGCGGCAATCCGGACCCGCTTGTCGTCGTCCTTGAGCAGAGCCGTCAATTCCTTCGCGGCCTCCTTCCCCTTGGGGCCGAGGGTGCCCAGGCCATCGACGGCACTGGCGCGGACGTCCGCGTCAGTGTCTTTCAGGGCCATGCGGAGCAGCGGCACGCCGTCCGCGCCGAGAGAGGCGAGCCGCAGAGCAATCCCCTGGCGCGTGCTGGCATCCTTGCTGCTCAGCCCCTTCTCCAGATGAGCGAGTCCCTTCTTCCCCGCGTTGACCAGGGCGCTCAGAACACCATTGCGAACGTTCGAGTCCGCATCCTCCAGCAAAGGCACGAAGGCCTCAAGCGTCTCCGCATCGGGGCCAAAGTTCACCAGCGTCGTCATGGCCATCCCTCGTACGGACGCGGAGGGATCCTTGAGGAGTTTGCGGATCGAGGGAACCGCTTCCCTGGCATTCTGACGCATCGTGCCGAGGAAGCTCACTGCGGAAATTCGGACGGTCATCTCCTTGTCATCCAGCGCGGCGATGAGGCTGGGGATAGCGTCTGCTCCGGATCGGCTCGCGAGGTAAAGAGCCTGCTGGCGAATCGTCGGGTTAGGATCGCGCAGGGCGCGTTTGGCCGCGGCCAGGAGTTCCGGGGAGGGGTTTGCGTAGAGAAGGCCGGAGAGGGCGGACGCGCGTGTCTGGGCGTCCTTCTCTTCGAGGGCCGCGATCAGCACCTTGACGCCGCCTTCGCCGGAGCGGGCGAGGAACTGTGCGGTCGAGGCCCGGAGGGACGGATCCGCGTCCTTGAACAGAAGAGCGACAATGGGTACGGCGTCGTTGGCTTGCTTCTTCCCCGCGTGAGCCAACAGGATTCCGAAGAGCGCCTGGCGAACGGCGGCATCCTTGTCCTTGAGGCCCTCAACCAGTGCGGGAATGGCTTCCTCGCCGATCCCGCGAAGCGCCACCTGGGCGAAATTGCGGACAATTGGGTTCTTGTCGTTGACGACCTTGACGAGGTCCGCCGCGGCCGGGGCGGCCTGTTTGCCCAGTTGAGCGAGTCCCCGTACCGCCTTGACGCGAACACTCTCGTCGTCGGACTTCAGGTCCTTGCGCAGTAACGTGAGGGCCTTGTCTTCCGGGCTGGGTTTATCCTGTCCAGCGAGGACGGCAGCGGGAAGCAACAGGACAACGGCGAAAAGGCTGGCACAGAGCAGCCGTGGCATGGCGATCTCCTGAAGAACGAGGGGCCGGACGAGAGGGTGCTATCTCTCAGCACTGTAGCCAACGGCCTCCAGCGACGGCAACGAAAAAGCGCCCTCGGTCCGGAGGAATCGGCGGCACGGCGTTGACAAGGGGGCGTCGCTGGGTTACTTTCTATCCTCAGGGGTTCTTCTCTTTCCTTGTATTGACATCATGCCTTCCGAACTGACTGCCGACGTGGAAGCGGAAATCCTGGAGGAATGCCAGGAAGCCATCGGCTACCGCTTTCGACAACCCGATCTGCTCCGCGCCTCCTTGACGCATGCCTCCAGCGCCAACACCCGGCTGGCGTCGAATGAGCGCATGGAATTCCTCGGCGACGCCATCATGGGACTGGTCGTCGTCGAACAGCTCTACCTGCGCTTTCCCGACTATCAGGAAGGCGATCTGACCAAAATCAAGTCCGTTGTCGTCAGCCGGCGGACATGTGCCCGGATGAGCCGGCACCTGCGGCTGGGCGAGTTCGTCTTCCTGGGACGCGGCATGAACGTCAACGGCGTCGTGCCGCTGAACATCCTGGCCGACGTCTTCGAGTCGCTGGTGGCGGCGATCTATCTCGACGGCGGCATGGACGCGGCCAAGCCGTTCCTTCTCCGGATGCTCGGACCCGAAATCGAGGAAGTGGCCGAAGGCGCCAGCGGCGGCAACTTCAAGTCGGTACTCCAGCAAGTGGCCCAGCGCGAGTTTAACGCCACGCCGCAATACCGGGTGCTGGACGAGCAAGGCCCCGATCACAGCAAGTGCTTCAAAATCGCCGCCGAGATTGGCCGGCACACTCACGCCGGCGCCTGGGGCCGGACGAAGAAGGAAGCGGAGCAGCGCGCCGCCATGAACGCCCTCGCCGAGATCAACGGCGACCCCATCCCCTTTGAAGACCCTTGAGCGATGCTTCGCTCCTATCTCCTGCTCTGCACGCACGCCTCCTGCTCTCGTCCCGCCGTCTACAAGATCGCGGCCCGTTGGAGTGACGGGACCACCGGCGAATTGAAGACCTACGGTCTGTGCTGCGCGGAGTGTCTCCCGGAAGCGTTGCGTCTCAGCCGCGACAAGCAGACAGCCTGCCGCCTGGCCAAGGGAGAGACGCTGGAGACGCCGGGGGTCTATCTGCTGGTGCGGGGACAGCGCGACCATCAACTGGAACGCCGGCTCGATCTCGAAGCACAGTTCACCCCTTGAATCCGCACGCGCCGGTTTCGTTCTTTCCTCCCCGAGAGTCGTATGTCCCCACCCCTCACGCTGGTCATTCATCCGCCCATTGAAGAAGAGCGCCTCGCCGCCCTTCGCGGGGCGGCACTGGATTTGAATCTCGTCAATGCCGTCGATGGAACGGTTGCTTTAACCGCCATGCCGGACGCCGACGCATTCTTCGGTAAGTTGACGCCCGAGTTGCTGGCCGTCTGTCGCCGGCTGCGCTGGGTCCAGTCGCCGACCGCGAGCCTCGAACATTATCTCTTCGACGAGCTGGTCTAACACCCCTGCGTGCTGACCAACATGCGCGGCCTGTTCTCGGACGTCATCGCGGATCAGGTGATGGGATACATTCTCATCTTCGCGCGCAATTTCCAGCACTACTTCCTGCATCAGATGGTCGGCCACTGGGAGCCGATGGGCGGCGAGCAGTCGCGCGTCAGTTTCAGCACCGGACCCGGCACGATGACGGACATCGACCGCGCGCACCTGCACCTGGCCGACTGCACGCTGGGGGTCGTCGGCCTCGGCGGCATTGGCCGCGAGGTCGCTCGACGAGCCAGGGCTTTCGGCATGCGCATCGTCGCCGTCGATCCGCAGCATGCGGACAGGCCGACCGAGGTCGAGGAGTTGTGGCCGCCGGAGGAGCTCGCGAAGTTGCTGGCCGTCAGCGATTTCGTCGTCATCGCCGCTCCGCACACACCGCAGACGGTCAAGCTGTTTCGCCGCGAGCAGTTTCAGCAGATGAAACCGGGCGCATATCTGATCAACGTCGGACGCGGCGCGCTGGTCGATCTCGACGACCTGGTGGCGGCGATCCAGGCGGATGAGATCGCGGGGGCGGGACTGGACGTGTTCGAGACCGAGCCATTGCCGGTCGAGCATCCGCTGTGGGACATGGCCGATCGCGTGGTGATAACACCGCACGTCGCCGGTTATTCGCCGCGCATCGCGGAACGACACCTGGCGTTGCTCGTCGATAATGTCAAGCGTTTCGTCGCGGGAGAGCCGTTGCGGAATGTGGTCGACAAGGAGAGATGGTACTGAGTTTTCGGTAGGTCCGGCGAGCCGGACCCGTACCCCGAGGACGCGCCCTGTGCGCCGTTTGCGAGAAATCCGGCGAGCCGCATCACAGAACCGGTGCCGCTCGGCTCGCGGCACCTACCCGGTAGGTCCGGCGAGCCGAGCCGGACCCGTAGCCCGATGTCGCGCCCCATGCGCCGTTGTCGCCATGCCCGGCGCGGCGCATCGCAGTACAGGTCCGGCTCGGCTCGCCGGACCTACCCCTGCCGCAGGCGCAGCATCGTCTGCTGTACCAGTGACTTCGCCGTTTGCAAGCCGTTCATCACCTCGGCAAGAT
>JBBRIK010000273.1:0-6894 GCA_038221045.1 Gemmatales bacterium | reverse complement strand
GTGGAGGACTGCGAATCAGTCGCTGAGGTAAGTCCACTCGATGGGAGGGAGTCATGCGGTCCTGCTGCATCCTGCTCCTGCTGGCGACACCCCTGCCGGCAAACGAACGGCTGCCCAACGGCGTCCTCGCTCGTCTGGGAAGTCTCGGCCTGCGCCATCGCGATCACGTCACCGCGGTCGCCCTGTCGCCGGACGGCCGGCTCCTCGCCAGCGCCGGCGAAGACAAGACACTCCGGCTGTGGGACGTGCAGACCGGCCTCGAACTGCGGCGGCTTCCGGAACTGCTCGATCGCGTCATCTGTTTGCAATTCTCTCCCGATGGCCGAACGCTCGCATCTGTCGCCGTCAATCGAATCCTTCCAGGCACCGCTCTGCGTTTGTGGGACACGGCCACAGGCAAGGAGCGTTATCACCTCCGCGGCGCGGACGAACGCTTCTTGCTCCTCGCGTTCTCGCCCGACGGCAAGCTCCTCGCCACAGCCGACAACGGGGACGGCATCCGTCTATGGGACGCTTCGACGGGGAAGCTGGCGCGGCGTCTGCCCGGTCTTCGCGGCCAGCCCCTCCAGTTCTCCTTTTCCGCGAACGGGCAAACACTGCGCGCGATCGACGATACGGATACGCTGCACGAATGGGCGCTCGGAGAGAAGGGCGAACGGCGTCGTTTTCGTCTGGCGGACGGCCCCGAGAAAGGCTCGCGACGCGCGGCGCTGGCGTCCGACGGTCGAATTGCTCACTCCGGCAAGGAAGTCAACACGACCATGCATCTGTGGTCCCTCCTGACCGAACGCCGGGAATGGCAAGTGCAGGGACACCAGGGACGAACCGTCAGCGCGATCGTCTTCTCTCCTGACGGCAAACGGTTGGCCTCGGCCGGCGACGATGACGAGGTCATTCTCTGGGACGCCAAGGATGGCAAGGTCCTGCATCGTCTGAGTACGTCGCCGGCCACGGCGACAGCGCTGGCCTTCAGCGGCGATGGCTCTCATATCGCCGCCGGCTGTGATGATGGTAGCCTGCGCGTCTGGCACGCCGACTCCGCCAGGGCGATTCAGCCGGACGCCACGCTGCCCACCGGCGTTCACTCCCTCGCCTGGTCGCCGGATGGAAGCCTTCTCGCCGCCGGCATGCACTCGGGCGCTCTCCGCCTCTGGGACATGAAATCACAGACGGAACGCGTCACGCTCACTCATCATCGGGGTTCGGTACTGGCGCTGGCCTTCTCCTCGGACGGCTCTCTGTTGGCCTCGGCCAGCCGGGATCGCAGCGCCGCATTGTGGACTGTCCAGACGGGAAAGCGGCTGCGCTCGCTGACCGGCTTCGGAGCAGCAGTCACCTGCGCCGCCTTCTCGCAAGACGGGAGCATGCTGGCGACCAGTAGCAACGTGGGGCAGGAAGGTGTTCGGCTTTGGGACGTGGCGTCGGGCAAGTCGAGGTTTGCGCTTTCAGGACAACTGTCCGCTTCGTGGCTCGCCGGCTTTTCCAGCACGGGCAGGCATGTGCTGGCGGCCGGAAATCATAGAGACTCCGGCCGCTGGGAAGCCTGGGAGACAGAAACCGGTTTGCCCGGCCCCATGAGTTCCAGCGAACCCTTCACCGATGGTTCGACTTTTGCCGGTTCGAGAGATGGGCGGACCATCGTCAGCGTGAGTTATCACACAGCGGAGGCGCTGGTCTGGGAGGTCGCCTCGGGTCGCGTGCGCCGGAGATTGAAACTCGACGAACCCGTGAGTGAGGCCGCCCTGTCGCGCGATGGCCGATACCTGGCTCTCAATGGCGCGAAGGCGGTGACCGTATGGGATCTGTCCACCAGGAGGCGAGCGTATCGCTTCAGCGAGCAGCCCTCGAAGGTGTATGCCCTGGCCTTCGCTCCCGACGGCAAGTCGCTGGCTGTTGGCTACACCGATTCGACGATCCTTCTCTGGGACGTTTCGGTCTGTGCCGCGCCTCTGCCGGCTCTGGCGTTGAGCAAGGAACAGGTGGAATTATCCTGGCAGTATCTCTCCGAGCCGGACCCGGAGCGAGCCGACGAAGCGATGTGGAAGCTGGCCGTGAATCAAACGGCGGCGCTGGTGGGCGCACGGGTGGCCAGGGGATGGAGAATGGACGAACAGTTGCTGGCGCAGCGCATCGAGGATCTGGATTCGGACAGGTTTCGCGTCCGTCAGGCCGCCGAGGAGCAACTGGAGCGATGGGGCCTCGATGTGGTTCCCGCTCTGGAGCATATCCTCACTCAGCAGCCCTCGCTTGAAGTGCGCTGTCGCATCGAACGGGTCTTGCCGAAGGCTCGCGCGCGCGGCCCCAATCCCGAGAGAGTGCTGATTTCACGCGGTATCGAGACGCTCGAACGAATGGCGACGAAGGAGTCGCGCCAGGCCCTGACCGAACTGGCGCGCGGACCGAAAGACGCCCTCGTGACCCGCGAGGCGCAGGCCGCTCTGAAGCGATGAAGTAGGTGCCGCGAGCCGAGCGGCACCCCAAGTCCGGCTCGGCTCGCCGGACCTACTGAAGAAGTCCGGCTCGGCTCGCCGGACCTACCCAAGAGTCCGGCTCGGCTCGCCGGACCTACTGCCCACCGGAGGACTCTCATGCGTTGCCTTCTCGTTCTGTTGCTGTTGGCCGGCTCCCTGACTGCGGCTGAGCAGGCGGACCTGATCCTCAACAACGGCAACGTCCTCACGGTGGACAAGAATTTCCAGACCGTCCAGGCCATTGCGATCAAGGATGGCCGCATCCTCGCCACCGGCACGACGGCACGCCTGCGCGCTCTCGAAGGCCCGAAGACACGCGTCATCGACCTCAACGGCAAGACCGTCCTGCCCGGCCTCTACGACAGCCATACCCATCCGCTCGGGGCCGCGACCAGCGAACTGCAAACTCCGCTGCCGGTGTTGAAGTCGCTTCAGGACGTCTTCAAGCACATCGCCGAGCGTGCCGTCAAGACGCCCGAGGGCGAATGGATCGTCGTCAACTACGCCTTTCCGACGCGCCTCGACGAGATGCGCTTTCCGACGAAGGCCGAACTCGATAAGGCCGCTCCGAAACACCCCGTCCTCTACCACGCCGGCCCAGCGGGCATCGCCAGCAGCCTCGCCCTGAAGCTCTCCGGCGTCACGAAGGATACGCCGAATCCGCCGGTCGGCGTCATCGTCAAGGATGCCAAGACCGGCGAGCCGACCGGTATGCTCCGCAACGCTTACGGCGTCCTCAAGGGCGTTCCCGGCGAGTCGGCCCGTTACACGACCGAGCAGAAACGCGAGGCGCTGAAGAAGCTCTTTCAGCTCTACAACGAGCAGGGGTTGACGAGCATCGCCGACCGCAGCGCCGGCCGGGAGGCGCTCGATCTCTACCTCGATTTGCAGAAGCGCAACGAACTCACTGTGCGCGTGAACGTCGCGCGCAGTTTCAATCCCAATGGCACGCGCGAGCAGATCGCCAAGCGCTTCGAGGAACTGCCCGGCAAGGACAAGCGCGGCGGGCCGACCGGCGTGGGCGATGAGTGGGTGCGGATTGGGCCGATCAAGCTGTTTCTCGATGGGGGCATGCTCAACGGCACCGCCTACATGCGCCAGCCCTGGCCGAAGGGCGACACCTATCAGATCACCGAGGACGACTATCGCGGCCTGCTCTTTCTGAAGCCGGAGCAGTTGACGATGGCCCTCGAAGAGGGGGCGAAGCGCAAGTGGCAGATGACCGCTCACTGCGCCGGCGAGGGCGGCATGGACGTGCTGCTCGATGCGTATGAGCTGGTCAATCGCACGACGCCGATCAAGGAGATGCGCTGGTGCATCACGCACGCCAACTTTCCCTCGAAGCACAATCTGGAGCGTTGCCAGCGGCTGGGAGTCTGCGCCGACGTGCAGCCGGCCTGGCTGTGGAAGGATGGCGCGACGCTGGCGAAGGTGCTGGACGAGAAGCGGATGCGCTGGTTTCAGCCGTATCGGAGCTGGCTGCGCTACACGACCATCGGCGCGGGCAGCGATCACATGATAAAGCTCGATTCGATGGAGGCGACGAACCCGTGGAACCCGTGGTTGGGCATGTATGTCGCCGTGTCGCGCTCGACGGAGCGCGGCAAATCGCTGAACCTCGACGAGGGCTTGACGCGGCGGCAGGCCGTCCGGCTCTACACGATCAACAATGCCTACCTGCACCATGAAGAGAACGAGAAGGGATCGATCGAGGCGGGCAAGCTCGCCGATCTGGTCGTCATCGATCGCGACGTTCTGACGTGCGGAATCGACGCGATCCGCAAGGTGAAGGTGATGACGACCATCGTCGCCGGCAAGGTGGTGTATGAGCGCGCAAAATAACGGCGGCTCAGTCGGAAGAGAACTCCCCTGAAGTGGACTGACCATCTGTCTTCAGCCCCCCTTCAGAGATCGTCCAGCTTTCACGGGCTGATCTCTGAAGGGGGCTGGAAGAGATTCCCAACGCATCAAGGGATGGTTTCCTCGTCCCCCAACCTTTAACTTGGTGCGCATGGGCCAGTAATGGCCCCGGTTTGACGAACTACCGGGGCCATTACTGGCTCCGCTCGCCGGGCGAAGACGAACTACCGGGGCCATTACTGGCCCCGCTCGCCGGGCGAATCGATGCCGATCCGGCAGGCGTCCCGCGCTGACATCCGCAAGGCTCTGTTGTATAAGTCATCGTGCGGTCCCCCATCCCCTCACGGAGGAAGCCGATGACCTTCCCGTCTCTTCGCAAAATCCTCTTCATCGCCCCTGTATTCGTCGTCGGGATTGCTGCCGCCTGCGGCCCCGACTCGCGCTCCTGTAACCCAGGCGCGCCTGCGAGCATCCCTCCCATGCCTGCCCAGGCTCCTGTCGTCACATACTATTATCAGCCGGTCACGAACGCCCAGGGCCAGACGACGTACGTTGTGCGAACCACCACGGCCGCCGTCCCTCCCAGCGTTGCCGGGACGAGCCTGTCTGTGCTGAACGGGAAGCTCCACCTGCAAGGTGTGGACGGCTCGAAGATGAGCTGCGAAAAGCTGACGATCCTGGTCAGCGGAGTCGAGCCGGCTGAGGTCTCTATCGCGGACAAGCTCATCAAAATCACGATCGGCAAGGACGTCAAGGACGGCGACTTCCTCCAGGCGACGGCTCAGAAAGTGACGCGCACCGGCACGGAGGGAGGAACGCTCGTCCTGGAAGGCTCCGCGAAGCTTGTGTACGTCCGCAAGGGCAAGAAGCTGGAGTCGGCGGCCGAGGGGATCTCGGTAAACCTTTCGACGGGCCAGGTCGTGAGCGAGATGGGGGCGATGCCCGCCGCGGAAGACGGCAACCGCCCCGGTGTGGTCTCACCCCTGCCGCCCTCGGTGCCGTCCGGATCGGTGTCTCCGGGTTACCCCGTCAGCCCAGGAATCCCCTACGGCAGTCCCACTCCGTCGCTCTCGGCCTCGCCCTCGCCCTCGACGAACAATTCTTTGAAGATTCCGCAATGGACCGAACAGGAATGGAAGCTGGACGGCCTCCGGTACTGATCGGCGTGAAGTCTCACATTTGAAAAAGGGCCAGTCTGCGGTGTGCAGCTGGCCCTCTTCGTTTCGGGCCAGGGGTCGAAAGGGGGCGTCCCTCCATCATTGAATGGCCAGGTTTTCGCCGGAAGCGACTTCCTGGGTTGCGAGTTTTAGGCTGTACAAAGGTGTAGGAACACGACCCGATTCCTCCGTGGCAGTCTTCTCCCCGCTTGTCTCAAGGGGCCTTGTCAGACTGCGGTTTCCTGGCTCGCGGGCGGCTCAGGACTTCGTCCAGTGTTCCACGGACCGCAGCCCAGAACGCATGCCATTCCTTCCTCTCCGCCTCCGGCAGGCTTGCCAGCCGAGAGGAGTCTTGCACACCGGCCAGGTCGGCGTCGTTGAGCCAGTGCGTCATTGTCTCCCGCACGAGAACGCGCTCGGCCGGCCGATCCGAGGCGAGACGTTTCCGCCACAGCGCGAGATCGGTCTTGAGCCAGGCGAGGGCGCGCTGCCGAAGCGACGTTCGGTCTTCGGGCTTCGCGGGAGCGTCCGCCCCCTGCCCGCAACCGGCCAGGGCGGCGCAACAGGCAGCCTCGTAGCGATACGGGATGGTCCGGTCGTCGGCCAGCCTGGGTTCTGCGTCGAACGCTTCTGCAAACAGCCGAACCGCCAGGGCATGCCGGCCCTGGAATGGCCGCGAGACCAACCCCGCGAATTCCACGGCCTCGGCCGGGTTGCGCGGCCTGGCCCGGCCGGCGGCGATCTCCGCTATCCGCGGCAGTAAGGTGCGCCACCGCTCGGCTTGACGCAGGTTGTCTCGGGCCTCGACAAGCTCCGGGTCGAGCCGGAGTGCCTCCTTGTAGGCGGCGATTGCCCCGTCCAGTTCGCCCTTGTCTCTGAAGACGAGGCCCAGATTGTTGTGGGGCCAACCGTCCTCCGGATCGATCTGGATGGCCTGGCGAAACTGAGCGATCGCCCCGTCAAGGTTATCCCGGATGTACAGGACCCACCCGAGGCCGTTGTGGGGCCAGGCGTAGTTCGCGTCGAGTTGGATGGCCTTCTCGAACGCGGCCGTCGCCCCGTCCAAGTCGGCTTTTTTCAACAGGGCGTGGCCACGGTTGGAGTGGGGCCAGGCAAACGTCGGAGCCAGCCGGATGGCCTCGTCGTAGGCGCTCATCGCCCCCGCCACGTCCCCGCGCTTCAGCCGGGCCAGCCCGAGGTTGTTGTGGGCCATGGCGTTGGCCGGATCGAGCCGGATCGCTTCCTCGCACGCATCGACTGCCCCATTCGGATCACCCTTCTTGCGCAAGCAATCCCCCAGGGCGACGTGCGGCCAGACGAAGGTCGGGCGGAGCCGGATGGCTTCCCGAAACGCGGCGATTGCCCCGTCGAGATCGTGTTTGTCGATCAGGGCGACTCCCAGGTTA
>JBBRIK010000272.1:0-6895 GCA_038221045.1 Gemmatales bacterium | reverse complement strand
ACGGCCACGCCGACCACATCGGCGGCAATGAGGCCCTGAAACAGGCATTTCCGCAAGCGCCGCTCGTCATTGGAGCCCGCGATCAGGATATGCTCCTCGACGCCGACGCCAATCTGAGCGCTCCCTTCGGGCTCCCCATCTTCAGCCCGCCGGCGGACCGCACGCTCGGAGAAGGCGACGTCGTCGAGTACGCGGGCATCCGGCTGGAAGTGCTGGAAGTGCCGGGCCACTCGCCGGGGCATATCGTCTTCCTCTGGCGTGGCTCGCCGTGTCTGGTGTTCGGCGGCGACGTGCTATTTCGCGGAAGCATCGGCCGCAGCGATTTTCCCGGCGGCGACGGCGATCTTTTGCTGAGCGGCATCCGCGAAAAGATGTTCGCTCTCCCGGACAGCACGGTCGTCTATCCCGGCCACGGCCCCGTCACGACGATCGGCCACGAGAAGAGGACGAATCCCTTCCTTACTTGACCCCGCTCCTTGTGAGACTCGAATCAGGGAGCTACACTCGGGTAGAGGGGAAACCTCCTGGTGGACGTGTACCTTTCGTTTCGCTCTTTGCCTCACCAGCCGGTTTACGCCGGCCGTTCGCCTCCTGGGACCGTCATGGACCCGCACGATAGCGTCTCCTCCGATCGGACGCTGCTTCGTCGTCTTCGAGGCGGTTCTGAGGATGCCGCCACGCAACTCTATCTGCGCTACGCCCAGCGGCTGCGCGGATTGATCCGGGCGCGCTGTTCGCCGCAGGTGAAACGGCGCGTTGAGCCGGAGGATCTCGTCCAGTCCGTCTTTCGCCGCTTCTTTCGCCGCGTCCAGCAGGGCGAGTACGACGTTCCCGCCGGCGAGGAACTGTGGGGGCTGTTCCTCGTCATCGCCCTGAACCGCATCCGGGCCGAGGAAACCTTTCAGCGCGCCGGCAAACGCGACGTTCGCCGCACCGTTGGCAACGCTCCCCTCGTTCCTCTCGACGTGCCGGACCAGCAGAATGAGGCCGACTTCAACGTCTTGCAACTTACCATCGCCGAGGCCCTCGAACAACTGCCGGCCGCACAGCGCGAGATGCTCGAACTGCGCATTCAGGGCCATGAGGTCGCCGAGATTGCCCAGCACGTCGGCCGGTCGAAACGCACCGTCGAGCGAAACTTGCAGGAGGTTCGCGTTCACCTCCGCGCCTTGCTGGAGACTCCCGACGAGGAGCCTGCCGCCGATGTCGAACCTCCTGACGCTGGATGATTTCGTCGCCGCCTTCGAGGCCGCGTTGGCCCGCGGCGCGCGGACCGATCTCGCCGATTTCCTGCCCGAAGCCGGACACTCCCAGCGCTTGCAAATCCTCGTCGAGCTAATCCGCGTCGAACTGGAACACGAATGGGAGAACGGTACGCCCTGCCCTCTCGAAAGCTATTTTCAACGCTTCCCCGAAGCATTCGCCGATCTGTCTCTTCGCCGCGTCGTCGCCTTCGAGGAATACCGCCTGCGCCGTCAGGCCGGTCAGGATCCCGATCCCGACGTCTACGCGCAGACGTACTCCATCGACACGCGCGATTGGCCCGGCCGGCGCGAGGACAATGCCGACGCTCTGCTGAGTGTGGCCCGCTCGTATCGCGACTTTCGGCAGCGGGCCGGCAACGCTCCGCAGGACGCCGGTGTGTGGCAGGAGCACGTCGAAGGCTCCCCGGCTCGTCTCTTTCGCGAACTCCACCAGTCCGATCCGCGCGCCGCCGCACGGCTCGCTGACGGGCTGACCGGTATGCCCACCGTCGGCGAGACGTTCCTGGGGTTTCAACTCGTCGCGGAACTGGGCCGCGGCGCTTTCGGCCGCGTCTACCTGGCCCATCAGGAATCGCTGGCCAATCGTCTGGTCGCTCTGAAGATCGCTCCCGACGTCGGCGGGGAATCGCAGACCCTGGCCCAGTTGCAGCACACGCATATCGTGCCGCTCTACTCGATGCACCGCTCCGGGCCGCTTCAGGCCGTGTGCATGCCCTACTTCGGTTCCGTCACGCTCGCCGACATTCTGCGCGACCTGCATCGACGGGCCGCGCTGCCGCGCTCCGGCTCCGATCTGCTTGAGCAGCTTTCCTCCCTCTCTTCTCCCTTTGCCCCCGTCCTCGGGGAAGTGGGGGTGAGGAGGGGCCGGCTTGCCGTTTCGCGCTCTTTCCCCCTCACCCCCAACCCCGAGTCCCCGAAGCGGGGGCGAGGGGAGCAAGAGGAGGATCCCGAGTCCCCGAAGCGGGGGCGAGGGGAGCAAGAGAAAAACCCACACTCCACTGTTCCCATCGCCACGCTCAAGCGCCTCGAAGGGCTCAGCTACGTCGAGGCGGTCGTCTGGCTCGGCTGCTGTCTCGCGGACGGCCTGGCTCATGCCCACGAGCGCGGCATCTTGCATCGCGATCTGAAGCCGGCCAACGTGCTGCTGACCGATGAGGGGCAGCCGATGCTCCTCGACTTCAACCTGGCCGAGGACACCAAACTGCGCGACAGCGCTTCCGCCGCCGTCGTCGGTGGGACCATTCCCTACATGGCCCCCGAGCAACTCTCCGCCTTTCGCGGCGGCAGCGAGCCAATCGACGCCCGCTCCGACATCTTCGCGCTCGGCATCATCCTCTACGAACTGCTCGCCGGACAGTCTCCCTTTCCGCCGCCTGCCCTGAACGCGCCGGCCGGCTCGTCCGACGCTGAGATTGACGTCTTTGTCGCCTGCGTCCTGCACTCGCGCACCTCGTCGCCGATCCCGATTCAGCAGCGCAATCGCTCCGTGACGCCGGCCGTCTGGTCGATCCTGCGCCGCTGCCTCGAACCCGCTCCCGCCCTCCGCTATCCGCTGGCCCGGCAGGTGCAGGAAGACCTGCAACGCCAGCTCGACAGCGAGACGCTCCGCCATGCTCCCGATCCATCGCTCCGGGAGCGCCTCCGCAAGCGCTTTCGTCGTTCGCCGAAGTTGCTCGGAAGGCTCATCACCACGGTCGCACTCGTCGTCTTGCTGGTGGTGGCGGGACTCGGCTATCGCGCCTATCAGGGAAAGAAAGCCGAGGAGGCTCACGCCGAGGAGTTGCGGCAAACGCGCCACGCCTATGAGGTCTTCACCGCTTCGCGCAAGGAGGCGCTCCACGTCCTGTTCGCACTGAGCATCGACGAGGATCCCGCCCACCGGGCCGAGGGTGTCCGTCAGGCCCGGATGTTGCTCGACCGCTATCACCTCGACAACGACGATTGGCGCTCGGGTCCGCTGGCCGCCTCTCTGCTCGAAAGTGATCGCCGGCAACTCGAACAGGAACTGGGAGAGTTGATCCTCGTCCTGGCGCGTTTCGTTCCGGAGAGCGAGGCCCTGACGTTACTGGATCGTGCCGAGGACCTGTTCGGCGAGGACGTTCCGCCTGCTCTCTGGCTGCAACGCGCCGGTGCCGTGGAGACGCTGGGCCGACGCGAGGAGGGCCGGCAACTTCGCGATCGAGCGCTGCGGCATCCGCCGCGCTCGGCTCGCGATTTCACCTTCCAGGCTCGTCCCCTGATGACGGCTCGCAAATTCCGCGAGGCGCTGCCGCTCCTGGAGAAGGCCGTCGCCATCGATCCGCGCAGTCTGCCGGCTCATCTGTTGCTGGGGATTTGCCACGATCAACTGGACCATCACGAAGCCGCCGTCGGCTGTTACAACGTCTGTCTGGCGCGGGCGGTGGACTTCCACGGCGGCTATTTCAACCGCGCCCTGGCGCTGAGTCGTCTCAAGAAGTACGTCCCCGCTCTCGCCGATTACGAGCGTGCCATTGCTCTGCGGCCCGAGTCGCCCGATGGCTATCTCAATCGCGGTCTCCTGCGTCTGGAAATGGGCAGGACGAAAAACGATCTGGCCCTGGTGCGCGAGGCCGTCGCCGACTTCAGCCGCGTCCTGGAACTGGACGACACGCAGACGCGCGTCCTGTTCTTCCGAAGCCAGGCGAAGACGCTCCTCAAGGACACGGCAGGAGCGGAGGCTGATTTGCAGGCGGGTTTGCGGCGCGATCCCGGCGACGCCCGCAGTTGGAACGCGCGCGGTTACGCGCATCTGGCGCGAAACGAAGTGCAGGAGGCGCTGCGCTGTTTCGACGAGGGCGTGACCGTCAATCCGCGTTCGCTGCCGAACTTGACGAGCAAGGCGTATCTACTGTCGGATTACCTGAGCAAGCCGGAGGAAGCTCTGGCGATATGCGATCGCATGGTGAAGCTGTTCCCGGATTACCTGTATGGCCACGTCAATCGCGGCGTCATGCTGGCACGTCTGGGCCGGCGAAAAGAGGCGCTGGAGGACGCCCGTCAGGCCCTGGCTCGCAGCGACGAACCGGAGATGCTCTATCGCGTGGCCTGCATTTACGCATTGACAGCGCGCCAGACGCCTGCGGACGCGGACCAGGCATTCCCTCTCTTGCATCGCGCGCTGAAGGGAGGCTTCGGCATCGTCGAGTTGCCGGGGGATGCCGATCTGAAGCCGCTGCACGCGCTTCCCGAATTCGCGCGCCTGCGCGACCTGGCCCAGAACCTCGCGACATCCCCTCGTCCTGCCGTGCGTCCTTGATGGGATCGACCGCGCAAGCCCACCCCTTCCCTCAGCGTGTTCGTGGTTCGATTCTCCACCTCCGGTCAGGGCGGATCAACTCGGCGATGAAGCGGCGGAGATCGCCGTTGTCTTTCCGCAAGCGCGCCTTCTTGAGGAGTTCCAGCATCTCCTTTTCGATGGCCGACTTCTCTTCCGGCGTCGCGCCTTGCAGGAGCGTTTCGAGCCGTTGGCGAACCCACACGGCGGGCGACACCTTGAGAGCGGGGTCGTCCGGCGGCGACAGCATCTCACCCGCTCCGCCCAGGCCGGCGAGTTCGACATAGAGCCGGGCCGCCTCGATGCGCTTGCCCTGCTTCTCGCGACCCTGGCCGACGATGATGAGGAACTGCCTGCGCCGCTGCGTCCGTTCGGCCATGGGAAGGTCCTTGCCGCGCGACCGTTCCTCGAACTCCTTCAGCATCGGCTCCGCGGCGGTGAAGTCGCGCTGGAAGTATTCGCTCAGCGCCTCATCCAGTCGAGCGTTCAGACGCTCTTGCAACGGATTTTCGGGCTTCGCCTGAAGGCCGGCCCGGAAGTCCGCGATGGACCCGGCGATGTCGCCCCTGTCCAGTTTCAACTCGCCGCGCCGCATCAACCCCTCTGGGTCTTTCGGGTTCCTGGCGAGCAGTCCGTCAATGGCCTTGGTCTCGGATTCGAGCGTTGGATAGGCGGCAATGCTTGTCGCCGTCTGGGAGATCAGCGTGCCATCGAGGAAGATCAGGTTGCCCGGTACTTCCTTCTTGCGCGAACGAGTGCGGGCGACAATTGTCCCCTTGGCCGCATCGAGGACGGCGATTTCCGGCTCGCTCGATTTCGCTCCCCGCGCCAGCGGCAGATAGAAGCGTCCGCCGGCGATGACGCCGAGACCGGAGGGCGTGCCGGTGTCGAGGCTCCAGGCTTCGCTGCCATCGGCCAGGTTGAGCGCGCGACAGGTATGGGCGCCGACGATCAGCACGCGCTCGTTGAGGACGCCGGCGACGTGCAGGTCGCTGTCGCGAGCAGGCTTCGACCAGAGCAGCCGGCCGTCGTGGAGGTCGAGACAGGAGAGAGACGTTCCGTCAGGCGGTGCGATGATGACGTGCCGGCCCGCGATGAGCGGCGGGCTGTCGCGCCAGCGGATCGGCTGAAGGAGGGGCTTCTCCCTGGGGTCAACAGGAGCGACCTTGACGGCTCTCGCTGGGTAGGAATAGGCCCACAAGGTCCGGCGCGTCAGCAACTCGACCCCCAGGACGCTGCCAGCCTGAGTCGGGCAGATGAGCACGCCCTGCGCGTGTGCCAGATGGGCGGCAGAGATGCGCCGATGGGTTTCGAGTTGAATCTTCTGGCGCAGGTTGCCGAGATATTGAGGCTTGCCGATCAGTTCTCCCGTGGCGGGTTTGAGGGTGAGCAGTCGCAGTTCCTTGTCCTTTTCGTTGAGGACGTACAGTTTGCCGTCCAGCACGAGAGGAGCGGACAAGAAGAAGCTGTTGTCGAGAACGCCCTTGCCGCGAGCGCTGCCGATCTCCCAGTCTAGCCTGCCCGAGTCGAGGTCAAACCCTTGGAGGGTGTTGTGGCGAATTCGTTCCCCGAAATTGCCGTCTGGAGGCGGTTTATCGGGTTCGCCGTGACGCGGAGGTTCCACATAGGGCGAAATCTGGAAATCGTCAACCGCATAGACTCGAACCCCATCGGAGGATATCGTCCCGGTCACGCTGTTTTCGAGTACGACACCAGGGTAAACCCGATTATTGACGAATTCTCGGAGCCACCCAGCGATCAGGCCCGTGGTTTTCGACCCATTGAGCATGCCATCGAACGACCACCTGGATGCCGCCTCCCAGTAGTCGTCGCCAGCCTTGATCTCGTCTTTCGGCAACTTGCGGAGGACACGAGCATGGAATCCTGCCCAACTGCAATGGACGACCAGAGGAATCGTTTCTCCATCGTCTCGCTTCAGGACGATGCCGAGCGGATGCATTGAACTGAGAATCGGTTTATTGCTGCCATTAAGGTAGGTGAAAACTCTCTGAAGCCATTCGCGTGCCTGGCCATCTTTGACGGTATCAATCTTCCAGATCGGTTCCAGGAATGGCACGCCGCCGACAGCTTCGCCATTGCGGCGCGCATCGCCGCGAAACGCCGGCCAATCCCGACGATCAGACCGAGACTTCGGCTTGCGACGTTCAATCGCCTTCTTCACCTCCTCGAAGGACAGCGTCTTGTCGCCGATCTTGAGTCCTTTCTTGTCCAGATTCGTTTCGAGGACGGCGAGGAAACGGGCTTTCTGCTCGTCGTAGTCCTCGCCGGCCCGCTGAGAGGCAAGGGCCGCCTTGTAGAGGACTAGGGGCGAGAG
>JBBRIK010000271.1:0-6914 GCA_038221045.1 Gemmatales bacterium | reverse complement strand
CTTGTTGCTGGGCAGCATGCTTGCCTCTTTGCTGATCGTGGTCGTGCGGCAGGATCCGGACGTCTTCTCCATTTTTTCGTCCAGAGGATCGACAGGCTCGATTCCGGCCGGCGTCTGGATGAACGTGGAAGAGATGTATCTGATGATCCGCTTCGCCACGGTGGCGTTCCTCTATGTGTACTGCTACTGCCTGACTGCGGTGTGTGTGCGAACCTTGCTCTTGCGCAGCCAGATACGGCCCGCCTTCACCTGGCTGGTGACGCTGCTTCTGATCGGACTAGGCAGTGTGGGACCGGACATGGTGGCTTACTTCATCTTTCAGAACCGGCGTTACGACCAGGAAATCTGGAGGCTGACCAACCCCTTCGCCTCGATCAACGCGGCGATGAATTTCGACCGGGGATCCACTCATGATCCCTTCGACTTCCCCTCGTTGCCCTTCCTTATCGTGTGGGCGGTCGTGGTGACGGGAGGCACGCTGGCCTGGACGATCAAGCAGTTCATTCGCTTCGCGCCTCCTGCGCGAAGGAGTACCAATCCCGAGGCGGCCATTCGCGCCGTCCTGGCCGAGTCCGGGACCCCGGCATGATGGAGTTGCGGCCCTACCTTGCGGAAGGCGAACGCGCCGGGCAGCGCTACGCCATCAATCTGCCGCGTCTGACGCTCCTGGGTCAGTCCGGCGTCTCCGTCGGCCAGCGCGCCGGCTCCTCTCTCGAATTCCGCGATTATCGCGATTACCAGCCCGGCGACGACCTGCGCCATGTCGATTGGAACGCCTACGCCCGCAGCGATCAACTGAGCATCAAACTGTTCCGCGAAGAAGTGACTCCACATGCCGATGTGTTGATCGATACCTCTCTCTCGATGAGCCTCGAAAACAGCCAGAAAGCCCGCGCGACGCTCGCACTTGCCGCCTTTTTCGCTGCCGCCGCCGACAACGCCGGCTACACCTTTCACGCCTGGCGACTCGGTGCGGAAATCGAGTCCATCGAGAATGGGGCCGCGCCGCCGGCGCTCTGGCAGGGATTGACCTTCCAGCATCGCGGCAGCTCGATCGAGGCATTCAGCCGGGCGGGTCCGCGCTGGCGTCCGCGCGGCGTTCGCGTCCTTCTGAGCGATCTGCTGTGGGAGGGCGATCCGCTTGCCGTCCTTCGCCATCTGAGCGAGCAGGCGTCGGCGACGGTTGTGGTTCAGGTGCTGGCCGCCGCCGATGACGAACCCCAGGGTGGCACCCTGCGCCTCGTCGATCGGGAGACGGGTCTCGTCCGCGAGTTGCACGTCGATGAGGCGGTGCTTCGGCGCTACCGCGACAATCTCCGGCGACATCAGGACAACTGGCATCGCGCGTGCAAACAGTGTGGGGCCATCTTCACCGTCGTCGTGGCGGAGAAGCTGCTGCAAGAATGGCGTCTCGACGAACTCGTCGCGGCCGAAGTGTTGAAAGTCGTCTGATGCCACTGTTCACTCATCCTCTGGCGCTTTATGGAGCGCTCGCCCTGCCCGCGCTCGCGGCCATCTATCTGCTGCGCAATCGCTATCGCCGGCAGCCGGTATCGAGCCTGATGCTCTGGCTCGATCCGCGTGAAGCCCGCACAGGCGGACCGCGTATCGATCGTCTGCAACCGCCCTTGCTGTTCTTCCTCGAATTGCTCCTGCTACTCCTGCTCGTCCTCGCCGCCGCCGGACCGCACCTTCCCTCGCCCCAGGCGCGGCCTCTCGTCGTGATCCTCGACGACTCCTTCTCGATGCTGGCGAACGAGCTGGATTCGCCTCGCGCCGCTGCCCTGAAGGACCTCGAAGAAGAACTCCGGCACGAGGGCCGTTCGATTCGCTTCATACTCGCCGGCGATAAACCGGCTATCCTCGGCGAACCGACGCAATCGTCCGTCGAGGCGCTGCGGCTCCTTGAGGGCTGGCGTTGCCATTCGCCGCGTTCGTCTTTGCAGGAATCGATCGCCCTGGCCGGCGAGGTGGGCGGAGAGCTGGCCGCGCTGTTGGTCATCACCGACCGCAAGCCCGAAGAGACGATCGAGAAGGGCCGGCTGCAATGGCGAGCGTTCGGCACGCCGCGCGCCAACCTCGCCATCGTCACCGCGGTTCGCACACATCGAGACGGCGCGGATCGCCTGCTGCTGGAGGTCGCCAATCTTTCCGAGAGTGCGGCTTCGACCGCCCTCGTCATCGAGAGCGTCGATCAGGCCGCCGTGCTGCACAGGACGCGAGTCGAGATCGCGAAGAACGAACTTCATCGTGTCGTCCTGCAACTCAAGGAAGGCACTGGACTGATCCGCGCTCGAATCGACGACGATGCTCTGAGCATTGACAACGTGGTGTCACTGCTACCCGCTCCTTCGCGCCAGGTTGCGGTTCAGTTGGCGCTGAGCGATGAGACGCTGCGCCGGCACACGGAGAAAGCCTTACGAGCGACGCGGGTTGCCCGCATCGTCGCTGCCAATCCTGCCGTGCTGATTACTGATGCCGCGCCGCCGGAACTGTCTGGTGAGACGTGGGCGTTACACATTCAGAGCGGCAAGGAACAGACGGCCTTTGATGGTCCCTTCGTCATCGACCGGACGCATCCGCTGGCCGAGGGGCTATCGCTGCAAGGAGTAATCTGGGGGCCGGGGACGAAGTCCGATCTGCCCGGCCGCAGTCTCATTCTCGCCGGGAACGTCCCTCTGCTGACAGACAGCGAGGACGCGGCTGGACGGCATCTGCTTCGACTTCGCCTGCGGCACGACCTCTCGACGCTACTGGAATCGCCGTCGTGGCCTGTGCTGCTCTCGAACCTGTGTGACTGGCGAGGAAGTGTCATGCCCGGCCTGAGCCGTGCGAATATCCGGCTGGGTGAAGAAGCGGCACTGACCCTCGCGCGGCCGTCCGACGAGGTGACGTTGACGGCTCCCGATGGCGTCTCACGCCGTCTGAGTATGGAGGATGGTCGGGTCGTGGCGCGTGGCGAGCAGACGGGCCTTTACGAGTTTCGTCAGGGAGTGGAGAAGACGCGGTTCGCCGTCAACGCCTTGAATCGCGAGGAGTCGGACCTGCGCCAGTGCGAGTCAGGTCGCTGGGGCGACTGGATGGACGACACGACGTTGCGACTGGAGTATCGAGACGTCGGCTGGCTGCTGTTGCTCATCGCGCTCGGGGTGGCGCTGCTGCATCTTCTGCTCATGGCGCGAATGCGGTTGAAGAAAACGGGCGTTTGACCTACCGCTTGCGGCTTTGTGGGGAGGTTGCAAAGCCGCAAGCGGCGGGTCAACCGAGACGCTCGCCGCGTAAACGCTGGAACTCGTTCTCATCGATTCGCACAAATCGCACTCGATCTCCCGTGCGGAGAGGGAAATAGCCCTCCGCGACGTTGACCAGTTCGAGCGGGGTTCGCCCGATGAGGTTCCACCCTCCTGGCCGCTCCTCGGTGTAAACCCCTGTCTGCCGGCCTGTCAGACCGACACTTCCCGCCTCGACTCGAACTCTTGGCGAACGGAGACGCGCTACTCCGCTCAGAGAAGGAGGCAGGTAGCCGAGATAGGGGAAGCCGGGACAGAAGCCAATCGCGTAGACCGTGTAGATCGTGGAGACGTGCAGACGGATGACCTCTTCCTCACTCAGCCCCGCATGATCCGCGACACGCTGTAGATCAAGTTGCAACTCGTAGCAACAGGGGACCTCGTGCAAGCGGGCTTCGACTGCTTCGCCTTCCTCTGCCGGCCGATCGAGACCGAGGAGGAAGGTGGATACGTCTCGAACCGCGATGGAGTCGAGCGCGAAGAAAACCGCCACGGTCGTGTAAGCCTGAACGACGTCGAGAAGCCAGGGAGGAGCGGCAGACCGGACGATCGCGCTGAAGCGAAGAGCGTCGGCCTCGCTGGAGAAGCGCGCGAGAACGCCCTGATCGCCCAGAGGCTGAAGGGCGGCCAGGTGGCGCGACTCAGGAGGAGACACGGGGCATGATCTTCGAGTCGTGCGACTCGGCATGGAAGGCGACGATCACGCAGGTGACGTTGTCGCGCGAGCCGCGTTCGAGGGCCAGGTTGACCAGATGCTCGGCCCACAACTGCGGATTGCGATAGTGGGCGGCCCCCTCGATCAGGTCGGCGGGCGAGACGTGATTGGTCATGCCGTCGCTGGCGAGAAGCAACCGATCGCCCGGTTCGGGCATGAAGGGCCGGACCTCCGCGCCCTCGTTCATCTCGGCGCAGCCAAGGAACTTGTAGAGGACGTGTTTCCAGGGGCTGATGGCCGCCTGCTCCGGCGTCAGAGCGCCGTTGCGTTCCAGAGCGTCGGCGACCGTGTGATCCATCGTCAGTTGATCGACGTGTCCTCCGCGCACGAGATACGCGCGGCTGTCGCCAAGGGCGGCGACATAGACAAGTTTGTCCTTCTGGAAAGCAACGACCGCAGTCGTTCCCATGCGCCGTCCGGGTGCCTGCGTCTGGCCTTCGGTGATGATCGCCTGGTTCGCCTGATCGAGAGCGTCCAGTACGGCCTGCTCGGCCGGTTCGGCTTGCAACTTGTCCTTGAGGACGCGCGGAATGATCTCGGTCGCCAACTCGCTGGCACGTTCGCCGCACTCCTGGCCGCCCATGCCATCCGCGACGACAAAGAGCTTGTTCGCGGGGTCGGCGATGAAGCGATCCTCGTTATTGGAGCGCTTCCCCTGAATGCTGCACGAGCCGATGGTGATTACAAGCTCAGCCATGAGGTTCTCCACGCGGACACAACGAGCCGCGCTGCCTGTTACGTTATTGATAATACTATATCAGCGGCCCCTTCGAGGCTATCACGCGCTGCGCTGGGGCGAACGGAAGTCGCTACAACTGAGGCAGGAGACGCCCCCGCGTGACGGTTAGAGCGACCTTGCGAATACATGGGATTGTACCGATTCCGAGGAGGAAACCGATCGTGCTTCTGTCTCGCCTGCGCCAGCGCCAACTGCAACCCGAACTGATGGATCAACCCGATCTCGATGCGAGCGCCCATCGGCAGGCGTTGCAGGGACTGGAGCGCATCAATCGCTTGAGCCTCAGCGCCGGGATCGTCTGGCCCGCGCTGGCCCGACTGGCGCGCCGGTTGCACCCGAAGCCTTGCCGGGTCCTCGATGTGGCGACCGGCGGCGGCGATGTGCCACGCGCCCTCGAACGTCGAGCGCGGCAAAAGGGCGTTCACTTGCAACTCGAAGGCTGCGACGTGAGTCCTGTCGCTCTTCAGTTTGCTGAGAAGCAAGGACGCGCCGCCACCTCGGACGTTCGGTTCTTCGCCTGCGATGTCCTCACCGACGACTTGCCTGGAGAGTACGACGCCGTCATCACGTCGCTTTTTCTCCATCATCTGAAGGAAGAGCAGGCCATCACGCTGTTACAGCGCATGGCCGGTGCCGCCCGGCATCTGGTGCTGGTCAACGATCTGGAACGAGGTCCTCTGGGCTTCCTGCTTGCATGGGTTGGAGCGCGAGTGCTGTCGCGGAGCCGAATCGTTCACGTCGATGGCCCGCGCTCCGTTGAGGGAGCCTTTACGATGCCGGAAGCGCTCGGCCTGGCAGAACGCGCGGGGCTGAAATCCGCGACGATCGGACGCCGCTTGCCCTGCCGGTACCTGCTATCATGGAAGCGGCACAGGGAAAGCGAATGAACCTGACCGCAACCACCACTCTGACGGAAGCCGTGGCACGACAGTGGCCCGTTGTCGTCATCGGCGCGGGGCCTGCCGGTTCGTTCCTGGCCCGCGCGTTGGCGCGCGCCGGCATTGAGGTCTTGCTCGTCGATCGAGCGGTTTTCCCACGCTGGAAAGTATGTGGCTGCTGTCTCAATGGCGCTGCGCTGACGCTGCTGGACGACGCTGGCCTGGGCCAACTCGTTCCTCAACGGGGGGGAGTGGCCCTGGAGCGCGTTCATCTTAGTGCTGGAAGTGGAGCGGTTGAGCTTCGTTTGCCTTCCGGTGCGGCCTTGTCGCGCGAGGCTTTCGATTCAGCCCTGATCCAGGCCGCGATTGACGAAGGAGTGTCGTTCCTTCCGGGGACGATGGCTCGGCTGCTGCCCGAGCCAGTTTCAGACGCTCGCCATGTCGAATTGCACGGACTCGAAGAATCCCCCTCCCTTGCGGGAATCCCTCGAAGCACGACGGCTCGCATCGTCATCGCTGCCGATGGGTTGACGGGGTCGTCTCTGGTCCGGGAACCGGGACGGCGCTTTGTGGTGCGGAGCGACTCGCGCATCGGCGCAGGAGCGGTCGCATCACAGGCAGCAGCATGGTTCAAGCCAGGCACGATCTACATGGCCTGCGGCGCGGGTGGCTATGTCGGCGCGGTGCGGCTGGAAGATGGCCGGCTCGACCTGGCCGCTGCCCTCGATCCGCAGCACGTCCGCCGGCATCACGGCCTGGGTAATGCAGTCGCGTCCATTATTGCGGCCCGAGGCTGGCCTGGCGTTCCCGACGTCGCAACGCTCTCCTGGCGTGGCACTCCCCCCTTGACCCGGCAAGCGGCCTCGCCTGGGGGCGATCGCTACTTCGTCGTCGGCGATGCCGCCGGCTATGTCGAGCCGTTCACGGGAGAGGGCATGGCGTGGGCTCTGGCCTCAGCCTCAGCGCTGGTCCCCTTGGTTGAAGAAGGGGTTCGACGCTGGAAGTCCGCGCTGATACGTGAGTGGGGCCGCCGGCTCCATCAGTTACTGGCGCGGCGCCGGCTCCTGTGCTGCTGTCTGACGTGGTGCTTGCGGTCCCCCTTGACGTCTTCCGCGCTTGTCCAGTTGTTGCGGCTCGCGCCGTTCCTGGCTCGTCCATTTCTGTCCGGCTTGAATCATCCATTGCGTACTCCCCCTTCTTCCAAACTCGCTCCCGCAGCACTGACACCATGACGCTCGCACTCCTCGGTCTGGGCACGGCGGTGCCGGCCACCATCATCACGCAAGAGGAGG
>JBBRIK010000270.1:0-6926 GCA_038221045.1 Gemmatales bacterium | reverse complement strand
GATGTCCTTGGTCGCTTTCGCCGCCGCGATGACGGGGATGGCGTGCCAGTGGTCGGGCGTGCTGACGACGACGACGTCGATGTCCTTGCAGGCGAGCAGGTCGCGGAAATCGACATAGGTCGCACAGCCTTTGTAAATCCCGGACTTGATGTCAGCGGCGTAGTGATTCTCGACCAGCCGGCGTCCCGGTTCGCGTCCGGCGACGGAGCCGCCCCAGTAGCCGGGACTCTCCTTGTTGACGTCGCAGACCGCCACGACCTGAGCGCGCGGGTCGCCGAGGAAGCCGCGAATGTCGCCGAACCCCATGTTGCCGCAGCCGATGACGCCGACTGTGATGCGTTTGCTGGGGGCTTCCTTGCCGTCCTTGCCGAGGCTGGAAGCACTGACAATCAAGGGGACGCTCAACGCCCCGAGGAACTGTCGCCGTGTCGCTCTTGATGGCTGGGTCATGTTGAATGCTCGTCTGGCTGGTAGGTAACAACCTGTCCAAGAACTACTCCGTGTTGTTGGGGTGGGGGCGGATAGTGTAGTTCCATTGAGGGCAGATGTCACTACGGGTGAGTTGAATCGCTTTGAATTCGGCCTTGGAGACCTTGAGGCCGGTCGCGTAGTGCTTCTCGAAATGGGTCGCCGTGACTTTCAGGCCGGTCTGGGTTGTGGTTCGACGAATCCAGCCGAGCAGCACCAGCAGCGTGCTCAGGACGTAGCCGGACCAGGTGGCGCTGATTTGACGGAACAGCCGATGCTCGATGGGATTCCACTTCGAGGTTCCCGGTGGGTAATGGCAGACCGTGATTTCCAGCCCGCTGTCGTCGGCGAACTCTTGCAACCGCTTTTTGTAGCGCCGCGACCGCGCCGCATTGCTGCCCCCGCTATCGGCTTCGATCATCAGTCGTTTCGCCCGGGGATAGTTCGGCTGGCTCAGACGCCACCCGTCGAGGACGGCATCGACCGCCACGTCCGCCGTGTCGCTCGACAGCGTGACGCAGACATGCCCCTCGTTGCGCTCCGGATCGTAGACGCCATACGGCGCCGCCCGGCCAGCGGCGTCCTTGAGAAAATCGTGGTCGTTGACCGACTCCGCTTGCTGGCACCACGTCGGACCGGGGTTCTTGAATTGCCCCACCAGTTCCTTTTTCTTGGTGTCCACGCTAATGCGTGGGTCGCCCGTGCGCCGGAAGTCCGCGCGTTGTTCGGCCATGGGACGGAACTGCCGATCGCGTTCGGCGTGCTGCTTCCCCGTGTGCAGCACCTTACGATGGCTGCGCTGTCCGTAGTTCTGGTCGCGCAGCAGGCGACTGATCGTGGGGGGACAGGCGCGCTGGTTCAACACCTTGGACAAGCCGCGCAGTCGGGACCGAACCCACTTCTCGTCCGAACACGGATTGCCTGCCGTTTCGGGGGCCACCAGCCGGGCCAGATCCTCACTCAGCGTGGAATCTTTTTTTCGGCGCGCGGACGCCCACCGCCTGGTCGGCGCACATGGTCGGTGGGGCGATCGCTCAACTCGTTGTCGAGTTCGTCGCGGCCACGACGAATCGTTTCAGGATGCAGGCCAGTGATTTCCGCGACCTGCTTCAGCCCACCGTGCCCGCGCCGGCGCGTCTCGCGGCCCGCGACCCAACGGCGTTGCTGTTCGTCCAAGCGGCTGAGCAACCCATTGAGTTGCCGATGATCCGGTCGCTCCGGATGATCCCCCGCCCGACACGCCGCACAACCACACTCGTGAACCGCCCATTCCGTGACCATAACCACCCCCTCCTGGCGTAGCAGGAAATTACCATAATCGCCCAAATCACGAAATAGTTCTTGGACAGGTTCTAAGCGGCTGGTCGAGCTACACGGCGGCAGCGTCGAGGCCCGCAGCGACGGGCTAGGCAAGGGCAGTGAGTTCGTCGTCCGCCTGCCGCTCCTGGTGCTGCCAGCCGGTGAGCCGAAGCAGGCGCCAGGCAACGGGGAGTCGATGGACGCCCCCGCCCACTGGCGCATCCTCGTCGTGGACGACAACCGGGACTCGGCGGACAGCTTGGCGATACTACTGCGGATGACGGGGAACGAAGTCCGCACGGCCTACGACGGCTTTGCGGCGATCCAGGCAGCGGAGTCGTATCAGCCCGAATTCGTATTGCTCGACATCGGGATGCCGAAGCTGAACGGCTACGACGCCTGCCGCCGCATCCGAGAGCAGCCGTGGGGCAAGAACATGGTGTTGATTGCCCTCACCGGCTTGGGCCAAGACAGGGACAGGCGCCGCACCGAGGAAGCGGGGTTCGATGCCCACCTGGTCAAGCCGGTAGATCCGCAAGCCCTGTTGAAGCTGCTGGCTTCTCTGTCTCAGGAGCAGAACTGCCAGCTAACCAAACGCTGAAGCTGACCGGGGCCGCCATCCTGGTTTTCCGAGCTTCAACGTCCTTGCAGACGGCCCCGGCAGCTTAGCTTTATCGTTCGGAACGTCCAATCAGCCAACGACAGGTACTACAGCTGCTTTCATGCCAAAGGACGCGAAATCTCCAAAAGAAGTCGTCCAGTGTTTCCACCGCTTGATACAAATGCCGTGCCGAACACTATTGGGCTTGACCCCTTTCTGCATCCTGGAATGGCGAGCCGCGAGCGTAAGCGACCGGAGTTTCGGCGAACCCGCTCAATGGACCTGGAGGCCACACCAGTTCCGACTTCCCCCGATCACTTCAATCCTTTTTGGTTCGCTTCTTCCACTTGCCGCAGCAGTGCGGGAAAGTCGCCGCGCGTGCGGAGTGGTTCGAGCAGAAGATCGGTCCGCACGAGGTAAGGGTTGTCGAAGCCAGCCACGATTGCCTCACGCAGAGCACGCAGCGCCTCGCCGGCATGCAACCGGGCCTGGTCCTTTTCCCCCGCTTGCGCGCTGCTCTGGGCATGGACACGCGCCAGATCGAACAGATAGGCCGGATCCTGTCGGGCCAACTCCTGGGCTGTCGTCAGCGCCTTCCCGGCTGGGGCGGAAGTTGGGAGCGGTTGAGCCATCCGGGATTGGAGCATCCAGGCGCGAATCTGCAGTTGCCTGTACAGTGGGAACACACGAGTCTCGGCGGGCAGTGCTTCGAGCGCGGCAACTCCTTCCTTGACCAGGGCGTCCACACCTGGCTTCCCCGCCTGATGCGTCCATTCCGCCAGCAACAGCAGGCTCGCGACGGTCTCGGTTCGGCGGAACACGTTCCTCGGTGATTGTTCGGCCAGATGCCGGCGCTTGCCGACGATTGCTTGTTGCGCGGACAGTAGCTCCTCGACGCGCGTTCCCTCTTGCGCGCGGAGACGGAGCCGCAGCTCGACAGGGAAGAGCAGGTCGGCAGGGAAATTCAAGTTCTTCGGCTCCTGGCGGATAAGTGCCTCATGGCGCTCGATCGATTGCTCGCACAGGGCAATGCCCGGTTCGACCTCTCCGCGCTGAGCATGGACTTCGGCCAGCAGGTAGCGGCTCCAGGCCACATTCTCCGACTTATTTGCCCCCGCGTTCGCGGCTTCCTTGTCAAACACCGCGACGGACTCCCGCAGACTTTTCAGGGCGGTCGTGGTCCGGCCGGCGGCCAGGGCGCTCTCGCCGAGGCGCATCTGCATGTCGTTGTGTAACTCCCTGTATTCCGCAACCGTTGGGTTGCGGCGGACAAGCTCCTCGACCCGCGTCAGGTTAGCCGAGAGCAAATCCAGGGCCTGAGTCAATCGTCCCTGGTCATGCTTCGTCCGGCCCAGATTCATCGTGCTGCGGACGACCTGGGCGCGGCAGAGAGCACTGTCGGGCCGGTCGCGCAGCACCTGTTCATACACACGAAGCGCCTCCGTCAGGGCGGCCTCGCGCCCGGCAACCTGGCCCGTGAATAGGTGTAAGCCAGCCAGGTTGTTCAGCCCCAGGGCATGCAGCCGTTTTGCTTCCACATCATCAGGAAAGGTTCGCGTCGCCAGCGTGTGGACGTCGAGGCAGCGGTTCGCAAGGGTGAGGGCGTCGTCGATTCGCCCGACCCGAACTGCGGAGATCGCGGCCAGGTCGTAACACCGCCCGAGGAGGCGCTGATACTCACTGGTCCCGGGATAGGCTCTCTTCAGCTTCTCGAAAAGCTCGGCGGCGGCCAGCGCCTGTTTTCCTGCTTCGTCCGACTGGCGGGCGACCATGTTCGTGCGGGCCAGGGCCAGGCGGCTTCGTGCGAGTCCGGCCAGCACCTGTTCCTCCTCGGGTGTCCCCCCTTGCAGCGACTCGAACAGTTCGATCGCCTTGTGCAGTACGCGCCGCGCCTCTTCGCGCTGTCCGAGTTCGTCGGAGACGATTCCCCAGCGCAGATACGCGGCGGCCACCTCCTGCTTCAACTTCGGCTCGTCCCCATGGCGGCGCTCGAACTCCTGATAGTACTGTAGCGCGTTCCGCAGCAGTTTGTGCCGCAACGGCTGCATCCCCGGCTCGTGCAGCAACTCGTCCTCGCTGACCAGGGTAAAGTAGGTGTCCACCGCTTGCCGGGCCTGGCGGAAGTTCTCGTCGGCCAGGCCGCGTTGCACCTCGGCCAGCGAATAAGCGCGCGACTTCGCCTCCCTCTCGCCGTCGATCACCACCAGGCCGACCGACAGGGCAACCACGACGGTCAGCAGCAGGGCGGCAGCGGCAGCGACAAAAGAGCGATGCCGCCGCGCCCAGCGCGCAGCGCGGGCGGATAACGGTTCGCGCCAGACGGATGTCACTTCGTCGGCCAACCAGCGTTCCACGTCATCGGCGAAGGCCGAGGCCGAGGGATAACGATCTGAGGGGAGGCGGGCCACGGCCTTGCGACATATGGCGGCCAGCGCGGGCGGAGCAACCTGTGCGAGCGCTTCCAGAGCGGGCGGCCCTTGCTCGAGTTGAGACAGGATGGATACCGCATTGTCCCCCAGGTAAAGCGGCTGTCCCGTCAGCACCTCGTGCAGGATGGCCCCCAGGGCATAAATATCGACGGCCGTTCCCACCGTGGCATCGTGAAAGCCGGCTTGTTCCGGAGCCATGTAGGCAGGCGTCCCAAGGATCTGTCCCACCTGAGTCTCTCCGGCCGCTCCCGATGCGACCGCGGTGGGCGGTCCCGCGGCCGGGGTCTCGTCCGTCGCCAGGCGTTTGGCAAGTCCCCAATCGACGACGAGCGTTTCGCCGTAATCGCCGAGCATGACGTTCGCCGGCTTCAGATCGCGATGCAACACCCCCTTGCTGTGGGCGTAGGCAATGGTCCGGCTCACGGCGATCAATCGCTGCAACAGGTCGCGGAAAGAGAGGGGCGTTGGGGATTGGTGGTGCGCCGCGATGGCCTGGGCCAGGGTATGGCCGCCGATGAAACGCATGGCGTAGAAGGGCTGACCCTGCTCGTTTTGCTCCAGGCTGTAGACGGGAACGATGCCCGGATGCTCGAGCTGTCCGGTGATCTCCGCCTCGGTCAGAAAACGACGGCGGGTGGCATCATCCAGACGGTCGGGGCGGACTTCCTTGAGAGCTACGATGCGGCCCAGACGTTCGTCGCGGGCCACGCTCACCTGGCCGAGACCTCCCCGGGCATGAGGGCGCAGCACCGTGTAGCGCGTTGGCTCGAGGGACACGCTCGCACCGGAATTCATGCTGGCCGCATCGAGGGTCTCGCCGTGAGCGGCGGGGACAACCGGACCATCGGTACTGGGGGGGCGATCAAAGGGTTGATAGGCTCCGGTCAGGGGTTCGGACAAGGGTGCCTCCTCGAGCAAAGATGTGATGCCTGATCGGTAAGCCCTGGCTATTCGCTCCCATCCTGTGACCGCCCTCACAACAGGTGATAGCCCTTGCGCAGGGCCTATCCCATGCCGAGGAACAAGAGGAGGCTATCCCTCCTTCATAGAGTACAACCCACCTTCCTCGTTCCCAAGGTCGTTGCGACTGCGTGCCGAGCGACTGCTGAAAGACCGGCCCGCCCCGCACCCCGCCGAGGAGGAGCGACGGGTCTTGCGCGGCATGGCGGTGCTGGAGTACGCAGCGACGCTGGAAGCCCGGAAACTCCTGCAGGAACTGGCCCAGGGAGAGGCGGACGCCCTTCGCACCCGCCGCGCGAAGGCCACCCTGGACCGCCTTCACCGGGGCGAAAGGGGACGGCCGGTTACTTCTTCTCCGGGCGGGTCAGTTCCTTGATGCGGACTTTGCGGAACTCGATGTAGCTGCCGGCCGGGGCGTGTGAGTCCTGAAGGCCGATGTAACCCTTCAGCGACTTGGTCTTCGGATCGGTGTAGCCCTTTTCGTCCGGGGCCGTCAGTTTGGTCTGGTCCACATCGACGATCGTGATGCCGTCGGCAACGACTTTGATGCGCGGGCCGACACAGTGTAGCTCAAAGGTGTGCCATTTGTCGGCCGTCTCGTCGGGCCGCGGCTTGACGGCTGCGTAGCCGTAGAGTGCGCCGGTGCAGTGCTTCTCATCGCGCGGGGCGTTGGAGATCTGGCATTCGTAGCCGGTCTGCCAGGGCGCTCCCTTGTCCGGCACGCGGAGAAAGACGCCGCTGTTGCCGTCCTTGGACACCTTCCAGTCCAGTTTCAGGATGAAGTCGCCGTACTCCTTCTCGGAGCGAAGCCAGTCGCCGCCCTTGGCTCCTTCGCTGCGTAGGATGCCGTCCTTGACCTGCCAGCCTTCCGCCTTGCCCTTGATGACCCAGCCATCGAGGCCCTTGCCGTTGAACAACGACACGAAACCGTCTTCCTTGTCGTCCGCGAGCGCGGCGTAGCCGAATACCAGCCAGCCGGCTAGCGCCAGTGTCATCAGTTTCACGTTCTGTCGGTACATGGGATTGCTTCTTTCTGGGCGTGTGTATTCAGGCACGGTTCAATGTAGTTCTCCTGTGCGAGATTGGCGAGCGGGGGCAGTCAGGGCCCCCGTTTTTCCAACAAACGGGGCCAAGAATTGCCCCCCGCGCCCGGCGAAAAGGACAAACCA
>JBBRIK010000269.1:0-6948 GCA_038221045.1 Gemmatales bacterium | reverse complement strand
AGATTGATCCCCTCGTAGACGTTGGAATACTCGACACTTGCGTAATTGCTTACGCCGGTTTTCCACGCGGAGGCATCGGAGCCGATGAAATAGTTGCTCACCGTGTCGAGTTTGTCCAGGCCCCGAGCCTCCGCTCCAGCGTTGGCTCCTACGATGTTCATCGTCACGGGTGTGAAGAGCGGGCCGTCAGAGTTTGAGCCGGATGATCCGTTGGGAGGCCCCGAAAAGGGAAGAACGAAGACGGCCTTCGCAGAGGAAAGGTAGAGCGAGGTATCCCCGGAGCGGGCAACAAAATCCACTCCCAAACCATGTTGACCCACGTTCTGCTCGAACGCCAGCGGCTGATTCTGCAACGCTTGGCCGATCGCCTTCGTGTCCACGCTCTCCGTCTGCCCAAGTTGGGGAGAGGGTTCCGTGGCGTGATTGGAGGTGTCAAAAGCCGCTGTCGTGATTTGGGCGGCCTTTACGCTTGGAGTAGCGCCTGCGCTCGAAGAAGCATTCTGGCTGAGCATCGTCGCGAAAAGAGCGTCCGCTGTGTGGTCTGCCGCCTGCTGAACCCCACCACCGCTCCCGGAAGTTGATGTGACCGGCGCGGTCCCTGTCGTGGAGGTCATTCCACCCGTCGCGCTCTCTCCTAATGGACCTTCGCCTGATGGCGATGCTGATGAAGTTGCACCGTAGCCTGCCGTTTCTTCTGTCGTTTCAGTGAATGGCTGTTCCGGAGCAGTTGCTTCCGCGATGGGATCCTGGAACGGATTCGCGAACACTTGGTCCGCGAACTCCGGCCGTAGAGTCGTTGTCTCTTCCGGCTTCGCGGAATCGTTCGTGTCCTGATCGACCTGTGTTCGATCGGACAAGGTTGAAAGACAGCTATAGTAGGGGTCGAGCGCAGCACTCGTTACTTGTTGGAGGTGCTTCGGTCCCGAAGCGACCACACCGTCCGAATGGGAAACTTCTGAACATTCCAAGCAAGGGAGGCTAGCTTGATTCACTGCCTCAGCGAATTGCCCCCCCCCCCAGATCCGCAATCGGGCAGACGAAGACATTTGTAACCTCACGGCTCTCAAGACGTTCAACCTGGAGCATCGCTCGTGGATCCACGTTAGGTTTCCGACTCGAGGGGACATCCTCGAAGAAGCCGGAAAGCCCTCGAATCCAGCGGGGAAAGCGGGCGCTGCTAGACAATCGAGGAAGGGCCATGGTGTCTCGCATTGTGCGAAAGAAGGTCGTCTCGTTCACTCGGATCGGGATGCGAAAAAGGAGACGGGTGAATTAGAGAGGAGTCAATTGCGATTGTCAAGCTTAAAGTTTCTCGCTTTTGGATTTGCCGCTTACGCTTTGCAAGAAAGTTGCAAAGCCGCAAGCGGCAACACTCTCGATGGTCATCGCGGCGTACGCAGTCCCTCCAGCAACGCGCTGACGCCGCGCAACACCTGCTCCAGCACTTCCGGCGCAGGCATCGCCACTCGCAGATACGTCTCGCCTGTCCGCTCGTCGCGCTGTACCAGGGTGGGACTCGCCTCGCTCCTGGCCTGTCCGTTACGGGCCTGGCCGTTCGCCGCCGGCGTCGCGAACTGCTGCAACAGGGCCATGCCCGCTTGTAGCAGCCCGCCCCACGGATCGCTCGCTGGCACGGCCGGACGGGCTTCCTCGGTCGTCGGCTTCGGAGCCGGCCCCTTTCCGGTGCCGTGTGAGGTCCTGGCTGGTTCCGGCAGCGGCTCCGCTGTCTCCGGGGCGCCGTAGGCCATGTCTGCTTCCTCGACCGTGGCTTCGGGAATCGAACCCGCCACCTTCTCGACCGTCTCCATAAACTTGTTGAGCTTCGTTCCGCCCATCGACACGTCCTTTTCGCCGCCGTCCAGCACACCTGCGAACAGCGACTTCTTGAACTTCAGCACCGACAGCATGCCCTCCTCGATCGTCCCCTGGGCCACGAAGTTGATGACGCGGACCGGCTGCGTCTGCCCTAGGCGATGCACCCGGCCGACACGCTGCTCCAGGACCGCCGGGTTCCACGGCATATCGACGTTGATGACCATTGAGGCGTGCTGCAAGTTGAGGCCCGTTCCGCCCGCGTCGGTCGCCAGGAACAGCTGGCAATTCGGATCGTCGCGGAAGCGGTCCACCAGTCCCATGCGCTTCGCCGAGGGAACGCCGCCGTGGAACAAGACGTGATCCCAGCCGCGCTTCTTGAACCGGCGCACCAGCAATTCGTGCATCCGCAGCCATTGGCTGAAAATGACGACTTTCGTCCCTTTCTCCTCCATCGTCTCTTCGAGGATCGTCGCGATTTCATCGGCCTTGAAGCCGTGATCCGACGTGTGATTGACCAGGTAGCTCGAATCGCAGGCCATCCGCATCCGCTGCAGGGCGATCATTAGTTTCTGGCGGTCCGCCTCCGACAGGAAGCGATAGTCGCGCCACTTCTGCACGATGCGCGCGACGATCTCGAGGTTCTCGTCGTGCAGGATGCGCTGCAGCCGGGTCATCTGCACGAAGATCTGGTTGTCGATTCGGCCGGGCAACTGGTCGAGCACTTCTTGCTTGTGACGGCGCAGCAGGAGCGGCTCCAGCGTCTTGCCGATGCGGTCGAGATTGCGATAGCCAACCACCTTGCCGACCTCGTCGCGTTCCTGATGTTCGTGCAGCAGCTTGAACGTCGGCCCAAGACGATACTGATCGACGAACTGAACGATCGAAATCAGCTCTTCGAGCCGATTCTCCAGCGGCGTCCCGGTCAGGACGAGAGCATAGGCGGACTGGATCTGCTTGACGCTGCGCGCCGTGCGCGTGTCCCAGTTCTTGATGCGCTGCGCCTCGTCGAGGATGACGAGGTCAGGCCCCCAGCCGTTGATGAGGTCGAGATCGCGATGAACGGTGTCGTAGTTCATCACCTTGTAGAAGGTGTTCGTGGCGAAGCCCGGCTCCCGGCGCTGGCGCAGGCCGGTGATGACCTCGACAGTGCGGTTGCAGAAGCGTTCGATCTCGCGCTGCCACTGATGCTTCAGTGAGGTCGGGCAGACGACGAGGACGCGGCCGACCCCGTAAAGACGAGCCATGATCTCCGCGGCACCGACGGCCTGGATGGTCTTGCCGAGGCCCATGTCGTCGCCAAGGAGACAGCGGCCAGCACGAGCCGCGAACAAGACGCCCTCGCGCTGATAGTCGTAGAGATTGATCTTCAGCAGGTCCTTGAAGGCGGCGCTGCGAATGCCGCGCGGGAACGCCTCGCTGACCGCCCGGCGACGCTCGGCGGCGTCGCGCAATTCGGCCACGAACGTCAGCACGTCGTCCTGGCAGTGCAGATCGTCGTCGAGCGTGCCGGCCTCGTTGACGAAGTCGGTGAAGTGGGTGGACGCGGCGGGCAATAGAGCGCCTTCGTCGTCGAAGTATGTGGCGGCGAGGCGGGCCAGTTCCTTCGAGCAGCCGGTGCCGGGCCGGAAGCGCACCTCGCGCTGAGGGCCGTAGTGAAGGTAGACCTCGCTGTAGGGGGGCTGATAGCCGGCCTTGAGCGCCTCCTTGCACCCCTTCTTGCGCGCCAGCTTCGCCAGGGTGAATTCGATGTGCTTGCAGGTGCCGAGGGTGTTGGTGGTGAAGTCAGGGCAGGTGCAGTGATTGTCGCCCGTCTGTAGGCCACGCACGCGGACGCAGTAAGTGCGTTTCGTCTGCGGATTGGTGACCGCGAACTCGGAGAAGACGGGCTGCTCGCCGAGATTGACCAGGAGGTACTTCTGTTCGCGTCCGAACTGTTTGCGCAACTCGCGCTGCCATTCTTCGAGCGTCAGGTCGGCGGGCTTATGCGTCGTCGATAGGGGCGGCTTCTCCTTCTTCTTCTTGCGCCGCTTCGGGGATACCCGGCGCGTCGCGGCGCGCGACTCCGCGGGCGGCGGTGAAGAAGGGGACTTGGGACGAGGATGCTCGTTGGGGGTTGTGGGCGTCTTCGGTCGCCAGCGCATGATCGCGATCTCCAAGGGGTCGCAGACGGCAAGAATCAGATCGATTGTACAGTCTACACGAGTGCGCGCGGCGAAAAAACGTCCTGGGTCCGACGCGGATGGAGTTTTCGACCTATGCTTGGGTGGAGAGACACCCTTCTTCTGTCCTTTTTGGGGATGCTCTACATGCTGGGGCGCGTCTTCATGGGCCGGTATGAGGTGCAACGTCTCCTTGGAGAAGGAGGCATGGGGCGAGTCTATCTCGCCCGGCAGCTCGATCTCGGCCGTCAGGTGGTCGTCAAGATCATGCACGATCACATCGCGCTCGATCCCGTCTTCCGCGATCGCTTCAAGCGGGAGATGCAGCTGATGGCCCACTTTCAGCATCCCTACGCCGTCACCCTTTACGACGCTTCGCTGGAAGATCCGCAGGGGCCGTGCATCGTCATGGAGTACATCCGTGGCGTCACGCTCGACGTGCTCCTGCACCGCAATGGCCGGCTCACGCCGATGCGCGTCGGTCGGCTGCTCGGCCAACTCTGCGAGGTGCTCCAGGCCGCTCACTCCGAAGGCATCATCCATCGCGATCTGAAGCCGGCCAACCTGATGGTCGTCGATCCCGATACGCCTTACGAAATCATCAAGGTGATGGACTTCGGTCTCGCAAAGCCGCTGATCCACGATCCCGCGTCGCTCTTCCCGCTGACGAACGGCGACATCACGGTCGGCACGCCCGGCTACATGTGTCCGGAGCAGGCCCGCGGCGAGGAAATGGACCATCGCGGCGACATCTATGCCGTCGGTGCCATCCTGTTTGAGTTGCTCGCCGGTCGGCTGCCGTTCTCCGGTGAATCGACGATGGACGTGCTGCTGGCTCACGCCACGGAAGAGCCACCGAAGTTCGCCGACGTGGGGGCGCAGGATTTCGTCTCGCCCTCGATCGAGGAGGTAGTGCTGGCCTGTCTCGCCAAGTTTCCCGCGGACCGGCCATCCAGCGCTCGCAACCTTGCTGAACGCTACGAAAAAGCGCTTCTGGAGCAGGAATTCGGTCCTTCGACCGAGAGCGTGTCGGACACGTCGCGGGCCATGCCGACGCTGCCGGTCCAGTCAGTGGTCCGCCCTGGCGGCGCGAGGCCGACGTCCCGTCCGGATCACCCGGACCTCCTTCCTTCACGCATACCGATAGCCGATCCGCTGACCGTCGTGCATCACCTTGAGGCGTGGATGCCGGAGCGCGTGGCGGCGTACAAGCTGCGTGGTTTCGTGCAGGACGTAGGCGGCGAGTTGATCGAGAGTGTCCCCGGACGGATTCGCGTGCGGTTGAGCGGCAAGACCTGCGTCTACACGGCTTCGCTGCCGAGCTTCTCCTGGTTTGGGCTGGCCCGCCGCGGCAATCAGATCGACCTCGAATTGCAGCTGCATCGTCCCGATCCGACGCGCGACAACTTGCAGATCACGATTTTGTTGCGTCCCGGCGGCAAGGGAACGGTGAACGACGAGGACTGGCGCAATCGCTGCACGCAGATCTTCTGTGACTTGCGCGCCTATCTGATGGGACAGGGCGCGGCCGTCTGACGCCCGCTTGCGGCTTTGCAGAAGATTGCTAAGCCGCAAGCGGCAAGAAGTTATCTCCCCTTCGCCTCCGCTTCCGGCGCGGGCGGCGTCAGGTGAATCGCGATCAGTTGCCTCGACGTGACCGCGAAGAGTTGCTTGCCGTCCTCACTGAAAGCCAGCGCTCGCACTTCGTCGGCGAAACTCTCACTCAGCACAGCATCCTTCGAGCCAATCTTCCCGACGCGAACCAATCCGTCCGCGCCGCCCGTGGCGAACATCTCGTCCTTCGAGCCGGCGACACACAGGACCGCCTCACGATGAGCCTGAATGGCCGACTCCGGCTTGACCGCCTCACCAGCCGGCTTCGACGGGACCTTCCATGTGCATATCTGACCGCTATTGTCGCCGGAGACGAAGGAGTGCTTACCAACGAAGGCCAGGCAGCGCGGCGAGGCGGCGTGTTCCTTGAAATCACAGAGGGGCGCATCGCTGTCGCGGTCCAGCGGGAAGAGATACAGCTGCTTGTTGGCGCAGCCGGCGATGGCCAGTTTGCCGTCGAACGAACAGGCCAGGCAGAGGGCCTCGTCTTCGAGGCGATTGCTGGCCGCGTTTCGTTTGTCGTAGAGCTTCGCCCGCACGGCCAGGTCCCAGCGGCGCAGATAGGTCCCCCCCGTCACAAGGTGCTTCCCGTCCGGCGAACACACCAGACATCGCGTCGGCGGTTTCGATTTGCCCGGCGCGGGCGACCAGATGTCGCCATAGAAGCGGGTCACGTTGCGGGCGTCATCACGGACAATGGCGTCATACTCGGCGATCAGGCTCACCATGCCGTTGACCGGCTCGTCCGTCGTCGTGATCGTGACCCACAGAGACGCCTTGCCGTCGGGCGTAAGGGCAATCGCTCCCAGGGTGTTGCCGCCGCTGACCTGACCGGGAGGCGAGGCCACGAACGGATCGAACATCCTCCCCTTCGGCGCTGCCGTCAGGGTGTAGTGCGTGAGGCCCTTGCTGGTTCCCGCCAGGGCGTGCCGGCCATCAGCGGAGAAGGCCGCACGGTCGCACTTCGCCGCGAACTGCTCCGCGAGAACTTCGACGCGTTTCCAGCGCCGATCCTTGGCCGCGCCCGGATGGACTCCCATCGGCGCGGGCCGATCATCGACTGCGGCGGGCCTCGTCACCGAGCCTTTTCCCTCGCCCGGCAACTTCGGAGGCTTCACCGGAGGGTTGTTCCCGTCGGGTTTGACTGGCTCCTTGTCCTTCGGTTTGTCAGGCTGTTTGTCCTTGTTGATGACCTTTGGAGGATCGGGCGGGGGCAGAGGATCGGGCTTCTTCTCGACGCGCGGTTGTGGCTCAGGCTCGTGTGGGCGAGGCCAGAAGACGAAGGCAGCTGCTCCCAGCGCAACGAGAAGCAGGACGGCCATGACAACGAGGGGAAGCCTCGAACTCGGAGGACGAAGCC